>NZ_NHPG01000125.1:0-86163 GCF_002252965.1 Halorubrum sp. Ea1 | reverse complement strand
GTCGCGAGGACGAAGCCCGACGAAGTAAGCACCGCAGTGAGTGAGCGGAGCGAACGAACGAGGAGCGCAACGAGTCGCGCGAGTCGTCGCGACTGGGGCTTTGGAGGTGTTCGTCATCGGCCTCCAAGCAACTGCGTATAGCCGAGCGGCTGGGGCTTTGAGGGCGTTCACTGCCGAGTCGCCAGCATCGATTTATAAACGAACGCGTGCGACCTTCAGAACCGAACTCACGGTCCCGTCCGAAACGACCGATCAGGAGACGAACTTCAGCAGGTCGTCGCGGTTGTGCTCGTGGAAGCGCGTCCGGAGGCACTCCTCCAGCGCCTCGATGTCGCCGCGCTTCGCACACATCGGCGCGATCCGATCGGACCACTGCTGCCACGGCGGGTACAGTCCCAGCCGGTCGCAGATTTCGTCGAGTCGCTCGTCGAGGTCGTCGATCTTGTCGGTCTTGTTGACGGCGACGATGGGCTCGACGCCGACGTCCTCTAGGAAGCCGTACATCTCCACGTCGTGGGGGATGTTCCCGCGCTCGGCGTGGCGGTCGATGATGTCGACGGCGGCCTTCCCGTCCATCACGACGACGCCCGCGAGGATGGAGTCGGCGTTCTCCTCCAGGTAGCGAACGATGTTCGTCTTGATCGCCTCGCGGTGCTCCTCCTCGACGCCGGACATGAACCCGAATCCGGGCAGGTCCGTGAACATGAAGCTCTCGCTGGCCCAGTCGAAGTGGTTCGGCTGCCGGGTGACGCCCGGCTTGCCGCCCGTCGAGAAGTCATGACCCGTGAGCTCGCGCATCAGCGTGGACTTGCCGACGTTCGAGCGCCCCACGAGGACGACCTCGGCGTCGCGGTCCGGCCGGTCTTCGAACATACGCGTACGTGGGCGACTGAGCGGTTTAAAAGGCGCGTCGTCGGCCTCGGCCCGCAACGCCGACCGCGGCGTCCTCAGCGGGCCGTGTCGTCGTCGACCGCGCTCGCCGCGCCCCCGGCCGGCCCGCTTTCGATGCGATCGTTCACGGTCGCGAACGCCGAGCCGAACATCCGGAAGACGGCGACCTGCCCGTAGAACTGGACGAACGGGACGAGCAGGAGGCCGACGACGGTGACGGCCAGCACGGCGGTCGCGATCCAGACGACGACCGCCACGACGATGGGCATGAGCACCGCGACGAGGTACTCGGTACTGAACAGGGCCGGCTTCAGGAGGTCCGCGTCGAACGCGGCCCCCAGCTCCCCGCGGGCCGCGTACGCCGACAGCGCGGCGGGAACGGCGTAGTAGACGAGGAACAACACCGGGATGAACGCCAGCGTCAACAGCAGCCCGACGACGCCGACGAGCGCGCCGGTGTCGCCGCCGATGGCGCCGCCCGCTCCGGACACGACCCCGACGACGACCGCGTACACGACCACCGGGATCACCGTGTACGCGATCGTGATGATCGTCCCGATCAGACCCTTCATCAGCAGGTCGCCCCAGTCCGTGAACTCCGGCGGCACCTCGTCGCCGCCGATCGTCTTCTCCAGAACCCGAACGAGGTAGCCGACGATGATGAACGCCGGGACGACGAGGACCGAGAGGAACCCCAGCACGCCGCCGATGACGATTCGCCCGACCCAGTCGCCCCGTATCGGATACGAGAGCCCGTCTTCTAACATACGCCGAATCAACACCGATCTGATATATAAGACCGACGGTGAGTATCGGCCGATCGACCGATCGACCGGCGGACCGGACCGAATCGCGACCGGCGACGCCTCTCGCCTCGGGTCCGCGTTCGGGGGTTACTTGTCGCCGCGCGCGCTCCCTCTCGCATGGACAAACAGGCCGTCCGCGAGGCCGTCTGGGACGCGTTCGAGGCGGGCGACCAGGCGCGGTTCCCGTTCCCGCCCCACGACCGGATCCCGAACTTCGCCGGGGCGGACGCGGCGTGCGAGCGACTGACCGAGACCGCCGAGTGGGCCGACGCCGCGACGCTCAAGTGCAACCCCGACGCGCCGCAGTTACCGGTCAGGCGCGCGGCGCTCCGCGCCGGCAAGACGGTGTACGTCGCGCAGCCCCGCCTGCGCGATCCGAACCCGTTCCTCCGGCTCGACCCCGACGAACTCGCGGGGTCCGACCACGACGCCACCGACCGGCCGACGGTCGACGACGCCACCACCGTCTCTGGCATCTCGACGCACGGCACGCCGGTCGCGCCCGAGGACGTCCCGCACGTCGACCTCGTGGTCGCCGGCTCGGTCGCGGTGACGACCGACGGCGCGCGGATCGGCAAGGGCGAGGGGTACAGCGACTTGGAGTGGGGCGTGCTCCGCGAGCTCGACGCGGTCACCGACCAGACGACCGTCGCGACCACGGTCCACGAGCTGTCCGTGATCGACGGGCCGGAGTCGGCGCTCGCCGGCGACCTCGGCGACGAGCGCGGCGCCGCCCCGTCACCATCGCTCCCGGCTCCGGACGCGCACGACGTCCCGCTCGACCTGATCGTCACCCCCGAACGGACGGTCCGAACCGAGACGCCCTACGAGCGCCCGTCGGGGATCGACTGGGACGCGCTCGACTCGGAGCGACTGGACGAGATCCCGGTGCTCGCCGAGCGGGCACCGGAGCGAAAATAGGAGGGACTCGGTCGGCCGACCGCGGACCGCTCAGTTCGGATTCCTCAGTCCGCGCGCTTCGGCGACGGCGCGGACCGCTCCGTGCGGTGGTCGGCGACGTGACCGCACTCGGGACAGACGATGGTGCGCTCCTCGCCGTCGCTGACGACGAGCCACCCCTCCGAGACGGGGTTCTGGAAGCTGCACTCCGCACAGAAGAGGACCGACTTCCGGCGGGACGACCGGGGACCGCTGGCGACTGCGTTCATGTATTCCCGTAGTATCCGGACGTATATGGGTCTTGTTCGACCTGATCGTTCGGTATATTCCGATCTGTGAATCAAAAACACGACGCTATTCGATTCAAACCGCTACGATCGTTTCGAGAAGTTGAATAAAACGACCGACGCCGGTCGCCGTCGTTTCCGGTCGATCGGCCCCTACCGCGCCAGCGGCATGTTGTAGCTCGTCTCCGCCGCCATCACGTGCTCCCACGTCGCCTCGCACTCGCAGGAGACCTGGTCGAAGACGCTCGGGTCCTGGCGCTTGTCGAAGTCCTTGACCGCGGTCTGGACGCGGTCGTCGCACTCGCCGCAGTTGTGCGCGCCGCGGTCGGAGCCGTGTCCGACCGGATCGGAGACGACGATGGCGTCGACGTCGGCGGTCTCCTCGAGGACGTGCGCGACCGACCAGAGCCACGGCGGTCGGTAGCCGCCCTCGAAGAACAGCTCGTCGACCATCGTGTAGCGCTGGACGTTCGTCGGGTTCATCGAGACGGTGTGACACCCGTCGACGTCGGCGCAGCGACGGATCGAGTCGATCATGTCGGCGGCGGCCTCCGGCTCCGCGAGGAAGGGCGGCTTCATGAGGAGGTACGCCTTGATCCCCACGTCCGCGTCGAACTCGCCGTCGGCGTCGGCGGCCTCTGCGCAGGCGTCCTCGAAGTCGGCGAAGTCGAAGTACTTGTTCACGCAGTCGTGGCGGACGCGGTCGGTGGCCGTCTCCAGCCCGACGGCCACGTCGGTCGCGATGCCGTGGTCGGCGAAGTCGCCGATCTTCTCCCGGCTCACGAAGTCCGGCAGCGACTCGACCACGATACGGTCCCGGTCCGCGAACGTCTCGGCGATGGCCCGGCGGGTCTCCGCGGGCACCTCGCGCTCGTCGAGGAACGAGCCCGACGTGTAGATCTTGATCAGCTCGGCCGGCGCGTCCGCCTCCTCGCGCTCGTGGTCGAGACACACCTCGATCTGGTTCATCAGGGACTCGTGGGCCACGCTCCCGCCCTCCACGGACTCGGCGACGTAGCCGCACATCGTACAGCCGCCGGCGCGGGCCCAACGACAGCCGCCCGTGTTCAGGATGATCGTGAGGGAGTTCACGACCCCGTCGGGCGTGTTGTCCTCGTCGATCCACACGCGGGTCGGCTGCGTCGGGTCGTACGTCTCCGAGCGCTCGGCGCGGATGTCGCGCATCACGGCGTTGTGCGCGTCCATCCCGCGCCCCTGCTCGTACGCGTCGGGGCTCGGCTTGCTCATTACCGGAGGAAGCGGGCGAGCGCGTAAAGCCGTGTCGTCATCGAGGAACGTGGAGTCCTCCCCGCAGCGACGGAACCCTAGTTACGGCCGGATCATCGTTGCCGGAGCGCGTACCCTCCCACGCCGGCGATCGCGCCGAGCGCGTTGACGGCGACGTCTCCCCGGGCGAACGATCGCCACGGGATCGTCGACTGCACGAGTTCGACCCCGAACCCGAACGCGACCGCCGTGCCGACGGAGACGACCAGTCCACGACGGGTCGCTCCGGTCGTTCGAGCCAGGAGCGCGGCGAGGACCGCGTAGCCGACGAAGTGGAGCGGATCGGTGGGCCCGATCCCGAGCGCGGCGAGCGACGAGACGACTCCGCTCCCGTCTCTGCCCGCGGCCAAGCCGCCGGGTACCGGGACGACCGACGAGAGGAACAGCACGAGCGCGAACGCGCCGGTCTCGATATGCCGGCGAACAGTCGACGCACCCCCGTCCCGATCGGGATCGGCCACGCGGCGTCGTTCTCGCCGGACGTAGTTAGCCGTGCGGAATGGCGGCGACGGAACGGGACCGGATCGGGACGCCCGAACGGCGGTTCCGCGACGGTCCCGTCGAAACCGCTCGATAGCACTCCCGCTGGCACGCGCGTGTGGTCCCGTTTCGAACCCCTCGTCGTCTGCGGATCTCCGGATTGCCAGCCTCGTCGGCGTTTATGTACCACAACGCTCGTGGCCGGGGACCGATGTAACGCATATCGGTTTCGGTCGGAGGTGAACATCTAACACGCTGTGGTACATCTATAATGAACGAGCATTACATGACTGAAATGGGTGGCTACAGAGACAGAGTTGCACAGGTCGATCTCGGCGAGGGAGCGGTCAACTACCACGGGATCGACGAGGAAGACGCGGAGAAGTACATCGGCGCGCGCGGGCTCGGCGTCAAGTACGTCTTCGACGCCGGTCCGGACGTGGATCCGATGGGGCCCGACAACCGGTTGGCCTTCATGACGGGGCCACTCACGGGGACCCAGACCGTGATGAGCGGTCGGATCGCGCTCGTGACGAAGTCCCCGCTGACGGGAACGGTCACCGATTCGCACCACGGCGGCTGGTCCGGTGCCCGACTCAAGTGGGCCGGACTCGACGGGATCCTCCTCGACGGCGAGAGCGAGGACCCCGTCTACCTGTTCGTCGAGGACGGCGAGGTCGAGACGCGCGATGCCTCCCATCTGTGGGGGAAGGGCGTTCACGACACGGTCGACGCTCTCGGCGAGGAGGTCGACGGGTCGGTCGGCAAGAACCTCTCCGTAATGGCTATCGGGCAGGGCGGCGAGAACGGCGTTCGCTACGCCTGCGTGATGAACGAGGACGACCGTGCCTCGGGTCGCGGCGGCACGGGTGCCGTGATGGGCGCGAAGAACGTGAAGGCGGTCGTCGTGAAGAGCGGCACCGACATGCCGAAACCGGCCGACCCCGAGACGTTCCAGGAGGGGTACCAGCAGGCGATGGAGGTCATCCGCGAGTCGGAGGTCACCGCGCCCAACGAGGGCGGGCTCTCGATGTACGGGACGAACGTCCTGATGAACGCGACCGAGGAGATGGACGGTCTCCCGACGAAGAACGCGAAGTACACCTCGACCGAGGCGTACAACGACACCGAGGGGATCGACGTCGACGCCGAGCGCGTCTCCGGCGAGAACGTCCGCGAGAACATCCTCGTCGACGAGCCGACCTGTCACTCCTGCCCGGTCGCCTGCAAGAAGGAGGTCGAGGTCCAGTTCCAGCACAAGGGCGAGGACATGAACGTCCGCACGGAGTCGTACGAGTACGAGTCCGCGTGGGCGCTCGGCCCGAACTCCGGACACACCGACCGCGACGAGATCGCGCTGATGCTCCAGCGCTGTAACGACCTCGGCATCGACACCATCGAGGCCGGCAACATGATGGCGATGGCGATGGAGATGAGCGAAGAGGGCAAACTCGACGGCGTCGGCCACCTCGACTGGGGCGACTCCGAGACGATGGTCGACCTCCTCGACGAGATCGGCCACCGCTCCTCGGACCTCGGCGACCTCCTCGCGGAGGGCCCCGAGCGCGTCGCCGACGCGAAGGACGCCCACGGCAACAAGCTCTCGGTCAAGGGCCAGACGATGGCCGCCTACGACCCGCGCTGCATGAAGGGAATGGGGATCGCGTACGCGACCTCCAACCGCGGCGCGTGCCACCTGCGCGGCTACACGCCGGCCGCCGAGATCCTCGGGATCCCGGAGAAGGTCGACCCGTACGAGTGGGAGGGCAAGGGCGAGCTGACCGCCACCTTCCAGGACCTGCACGCGGTGTCGGACTCGTTCGACATCTGCAAGTTCAGCGCGTTCGCCGAGGGGATCGAGGAGTACGTCCTCCAGTACAACGGTATGACCGGCCGCGACGTCTCCGAGGACGAGCTGTTCGAGGCGGGCGAGCGGGTGTACAACCTCGAACGCTACTTCAACAACCTCGCCGGCTTCGACGGCGCGGACGACACGCTGCCGAACCGCTTCATCGACGGGCACCCGGACGCCATCCCCGGCACGGGCGCCAGCGAGGGCGAGCTCTGCGAGCTCGACGAGATGAAGGCGGAGTACTACGAGACCCGCGGCTGGGTCGACGGCGTCGTCCCCGACGAGAAGCTCGCCGACCTCGGCATCGACATCGGCCCCGGAACCGGCGTCTCCGCCGGCGACTCCGCGGCTCCGGCCGACGACTGAGGACGGTCGCCCCGTCCCTGCCGACCGCCAGCCATTTTTTAGTGTCCCGGGCCGGTAGCGGGGCGCATGGCGCACGACCCGCTCTCGCCCTCCGAGGCCCTCCGCACCCGACTCGGGACGGCCGCCGCGACCGTGGCCCTCCTGACGTTCGTCTACTCGGTCTTGATTCTCGGGCAGATCCTGCTCGGCCTCATCGTCGCGTTCGGACTCACGTTCGGAGCGTACCTCAGTTACCGCACGTTCGCCGTCCTCGACTCGGTCGCCGACGCCGCTCAGCGGTTCGCCGCGGTCAGGGAGCGCGAGGCCGAGCGGGGGTCCCGCTTCGGCCGCGCGACCGATCGCGACGAGTCGGCCGGTGACGGCCTCGGAGACCGCGAGGCGTCTTCGCCCGATCGACTCACCGATCGCGATCGGTAGCGGCGGCCCTTTTAAGTCCTAAGCCGTCCATTCCGCCCGGCATGAACGCCCGTCCCCTCGCGGCGCTCGGCGTCGCGATCACTACGTTCCTCGTCGTCGCCGCCCTTATCACCGAGGCGCTCGCCGCCCGGATCGCGTTCTCGGCGATCGTCGGGCTGCCGGTCGGCATCGCGGCCGGGATCGTCACCGGAGCCGCGACGCGGACGCGGCTCTGGCGCTCGCCGCGGGCGCGACCGGCTCTGCTCGGGATCGCCGCCTTCGGGTACGCGATCCTCGCCGTCGCCGCCGTCTCGTACGCCGTGCCGCCCGCTCGCGGGCTCGTGAGCGTCGCGACCGCGGTCCCGTTCGCCGCGGTCTGCGCCGTCGCGGCCGCCCTTCTCGCGCGGCGTTATCCGGAGCGGATCCGATAAGAGCGCCGGGCGGCGTCCGGGCCGACGGGCGGGCCGGGTCGTGCGCCTCACGCGAAGACGACGAACCGAAACAGCCACAGCACGCCCATCCCGACCGCGATCGTCGCGAACACGTTCTCCGTCCGCCACGCGACGACGCCCGCGACGGCGCCCGCGATCAGCCGCTCGTCGAGGAGGGTCGCGGCGACGGAGGGGCGCAGCGTCACCAGATCGGGGAGCACGAGCGCGGCGAGCACCGCGGGCGGGACGTACCGCAGTGGGCGTTTTACCCGGGCGGGCACCTCGTCGATCCGGCCGAACAGGTGGATGAAGGAGAGCCGGAACCCGTAGGTGGCGATCCCGATGAGGAGGATGGCGACCCAGACGCGCGGGGAGCCCGTGCCGAGGGGCGCGCCGGTCACGCCTCGACCACCTCCGTCGCGAGGCCGACGGCGATCCCCGTGACCGCGCCGACGAGCAGTCCGAGGTTCAGCGGGAGGCCGGCCGCGACGACGGCGACCGCGCCGGCCGCGACGCCGGCGGCGGTCGTCGGTCGGTCCTTCATCGCGGGGACGAGCAGCGCGAGGAAGACGAGCGGCACCGCGAACGTGAGCCCCCACGCGTCGGGGACGCCGGCGCCGACCACGACGCCGACGACCGTGCCGATCTGCCAGACGACCCACAGCGACGCGGCCGCGCCGAGGTAGTACCGCCAGCGGCTCCGGGCGGAGTTCTCCTCGAACTCCGCGACCGAGATGGCGTACGCCTGGTCGGTGAGCACGTACGCGAGGCCGGCCCGGAGCCGGCGCCCGTACTCGGCGAAGTACGGCGCGATTGAGGCCGAGTACATCACCATCCGGACGTTGATCACGACCGCCGTCCCGACGACGACCGCGAGGGGGGCGTTCGATCCGAGGAGGTCCAGCGCGGCGAGCTGGGAGGCGCCGGCGAACACGATCACGGACATGCCGACCGCCTCCGCCAGCCCGAGGCCGGCGTCGACGGCGGCGATGCCCGCGACGAGCGCGAACGGGACGATACCGAGCATGAGCGGCGACACGTCGCGCACGCCGGCCCAGAGGTCGCCGGCGGCGTCGTCGCTGGCGGCGTCGTCCTCGGTGGCGTCGCCGCCGGCCGCGTCGCCGTCGACGGTGTCGCCCTCGACGTCGTCGGTGAGCTCTCCCTCCACGGTCACTCCCGGGGGTAGACCGGCTCGTCGTACTTCGCGGCGAGGTGATCCGCGTGCTCCAGCTTCGCGTTCGCCTTGCGGAACGTGCCGAGCAGCGAGTGGACCTCCCGTTCGGTCGGGTGCGCGCGCCCGAGTAGCCGGCGCATCAGCAGCGCGTTCTTCTCGCGGACGTGCTCGCGCTGGCCGGTCGCCGCGAGGAAGTCGCCGAAGAACTCGTGGAAGCGCTCCACGTCGCCCTCGGGGGCCCGCGTGACCGCCGTGTCCGGGAGCTGCGTCTCGTCGACGGTGAGCTCGCGGAGCTCGTACAGGAGTACGGTCGCGGCCTGTCCGAGGTTCAGGACGGGGTAGTCGTCGTCCGCGGGGATCGAGCACACCTCGTCGAGCCGCGAGAGCTCCTCGTTGTTGAGCCCGCGGCCCTCGCGACCGAACACGATCGCGGTCGGCGCGTCGACGGCCCGCAGCGACTCCCGGAGCTCGGCCGGCGTCTTGAACGGGAACCGCTCGTGGCTCCGGTCGTCCTCGCCGGTGATCGCGGTGGTGCCGACCGTGTGGTAGTTCGCCACGACCTCGTCGAACGTGACCGTGTCCGCGTTCGGAAGCACGTCCTCGCGGGCGTGGCCGGCGAAGCCGTACGCCTCGCCGTCCTCCGTCAGCTCCGGCGGGTCGACCAGCTTGAGGTCCGAGAGGCCGAAGTTCTTCATCGCCCGAGCGATGGTGCCGACGTTG
Organism: Halorubrum sp. Ea1; assembly: GCF_002252965.1. Taxonomy (NCBI): domain Archaea; kingdom Methanobacteriati; phylum Methanobacteriota; class Halobacteria; order Halobacteriales; family Haloferacaceae; genus Halorubrum; species Halorubrum sp. Ea1. The sequence continues at coordinate 76,573 of NZ_NHPG01000125.1, read as the reverse complement.
CCGGGCGTCTCCGGCTCGACGACGACGACCACCGGCTCGCGGCGGGTGGATCGAGCGCGGTCGTCGCTCTCGGCATCGGCGTCGCCCTCGGCCACCGCGTCCTCGTCCGCGCCGCTCATCGGTTCGACGGGTAGTCGGTCGAGAGGTCGACGTCCTCGAACTCGTCTTCGTCCAGTTCGTCGTCGGCGTCCCCCTCGTCGTCTTTCCCGGCGAGTTCGAGGATGTCGATCCGGTCGCCCTCGAAGTCCTGCTCGACGCGTTCTTGGATCTCCTCTTGATCCGGCAGGTCCGGGAGCCCGTCGGGGTCCTCCTCGACGTGCTCGACGGAGCCGTACCCGTCCGGGGCCTCGTTGCCGGCCGCGACCCACTCGTGGAAGCGGTCGCCGAACTCCAGGCCGCCGGCGTGCTCGCTCCCGCCCGCTTCGCGGTACCAGTAGATCAGTTCGGGCTCGTGTTCGGGGCAGAGCAGCACCTCGCCGTTGGGCTCCCCGTAGACGATCTCGGCCTGGTTACAGCGGTGGATCTCGCTTTCGCCGTGTTCGAGGTAACAGACGTCGCACGGCTCCTCGACGAGCGAGACGAGCCTGAAGAGCCGCTCTCGGGGCCCTTCGGGGATCTCGTCGAGCGGCTTGAGCTCGCTGTCGTCGGTGAATATCTCCTCCTCGTCGAACCGCCATCCGCGGAGGCCGACGCTCACTTTCGCCATGCGAGCGCCTAGACGAGGCGCGGATAAAAGCGCGTCCTTCCCGGGACGAGCGCGTCGTTCCGGCCTCGGCGCCCTCGCGCGGGACCGCTCGACGACGCGCTCGAACGCTCGCCGTTCCCGCCGCGAGGCATATACGCGAGCGACTCGTACCCCGCCCGATGCGACGCCGGGACCTGCTGGCCGCGATGGGCGCCGGCTCGGTCGGGGGATTCGCCGGCTGTGCCGGCGTCGGACCGACCGCGAGCGACGGGGAAGCCGACGGCGAGCGCGACGGGAACGCCGACGACAGCGACGGGAAGGCCGACGAGCGCGACGGGAACGCCGACGACAGCGACGGGAAGGCCGACGAGAGCGACGGGGACGGCGACGGCGCGGATCGGGCCGCCGAGTGGCCGTCCGGCGCCTACGCCGACTACGACGTGACTCTCGTCGAGGCCCGCACCCCCGACGGCGACCGCCTCGGGAGGGTGACCGCCGCGATCGCCGAGACGGGCGAGCAGCGGTTCCTCGGCCTCAGCGACGCCGAGACGCTCCCCGAGGACGCCGGCATGCTGTTCGTCTTCCCGGCGCCGCGGGAGGACCTGACGTTCGTGATGCGCGAGATGTCGTTCGGGATCGACATCGTCTACGCCGACGCCGAGGGGACGATCGTCGAGATCCACAACGCGCCGGAACCGGGACCGAACGAGGACGGGAGCGAGCAGACGTATCCGGGGTCCGGCCGGTACGTGCTGGAAGTCCCGTATAAGTGGACCGACCGAAACGGCGTCGCGGTCGGGGACGTCTTGACGTTCGAGCTGTGACCCCGCTCAGCGAGACCGCTCGCTCATCGCCGGCTCGATCGACTTCAGTTCCGACGTTCGAGCGACGTTCACCGCGAGCACGACAGTCATGACGGCGAACAGCGCCACGAGCGAGAGGGCGAAGACGGTCACCCCGACCGTCATGACCAGTTGGCTTCCGAGCAGTTCGCCCCCCATCGTCGCGAGGAGGGCGACTATCGCGAGTCCGAGCAGTCGATCTTCGGATTTCGTGTCCATACGCGTGCTTCGTGCCGGAGGGCAATAACGCGTGTCCGACGGCTGCCGTCATGTCTCACACTGACACGTGTCTCCGCTCGCTTGCGACCCGTTGCCATCCCTCACTCGCCCCGTTTATGATGCTCGCGCCCGTGGTACTGTTATGCGAACTGTGGACGCCGCGGGACTCGGAATCGGCGACGATCACCCGCCCCGGATCATGGGCGTGCTCAACGTCTCTTCGGAGTCGCCGTACGACCCGAGCGTGTACGACGACCCGGGCGAGGCGGCCGAGTACGTCGACGAGGAGCTGATCGGGGAGGGCGCCGACATCGTCGACGTGGGACTGGAGTCCGCCAACAAGGACCTCGACGTGCTCTCGGCCGACCAGGAGCTTGACCGGCTCGACACCGCGGTCGAGACGATGGAGTCGACCTCCGGCGACGCCGTCTGGTCGATCGAGACCCGGTATCACGAGGTCGCTGACGAGGCGCTCTCGCGCGGCTTCGACATGGTCAACGACATCTGCGGGTTCGCCGACCCCGAGATGCCTCGCGTCTGCCGCGAGCACGACGCCGCCGTCTCGAAGATGGCCTCGCCGCCGGACCTGGAGCGCCCGGGCGCCATCGAGGACGTCGACGACATCTACGAGGCGCTCTCGATGAACGGCCTCACCGACAAGACGATCCTCGACCCCGCCTTCGGCGGATGGTCCGAGGCGAAGACCCACGCCGACGACCGCGAGACGCTCCGCCGCTTACGGGAGTTCAGGGGGTACGGCCGGCCGCTGCTCGTCTCGATCAACCGCAAGAGCTTCTTGAAAACGATCGCCGGCCGGACCACCGAGGAGGCGCTCCCCGTCTCGCTGGCGGCCACGTCGATGGCGGTCGAGCGCGGCGCGCACGTGATCCGCACGCACGACGTCGCGGAGACCCGCGACGCGGCGCTCGTCGGCGCCGAGTTCGCCCGGGACCGAGTCCGGTCGGGACGCGACGCCGGCGACGTCGCCGTCGAGGAACTCGACGTGACGACCGCGCGGGAGGCGGAGCGCCACCTCGACCGGCTCGGCGCCGACCCCGCCGCCGCGGGCGACGCGGCCGTTCGAACGTACGAACTCGACGGCCTCCCGGAGCCGGCCGTCGGGGCGCTCCGGGCCGCGACCGCGGGAGCCGAGGGCGTCGACGGAGCGGTCTTCGCGCTCCCGGCCGCGGCCGACGCCGCCGCCGCCGCCCCGCACTCCGCGACCGACGGCGGCGTACCCGACGCCGACGGGACCGGATCCACGGGACTTCTGATCTGTACGCCGACCGCGCTCTCAGCGGTCACGGCCGCGGTTTCCGGCGTGTCAGTCGCGCTCGATACCGCGCTCGAAACGATAGACGCCGGCTGGAAGTAAGAGAAAGTTTATGCCGTCGTGCAGACAACCAATCGACCGGACGCCGGAGGGGCACGCGGGTAGGGGTACTCTGTGCTACTCCGGCCCATACCATATTCCACCCCGCCAGCGGCGGCGCTGCGCGGCGCCGGGGCGGGCCGACCGATCCGCCCGCCCGAACACGGGGGAGCGAGCGTGAACTTCGAGACGTTCGAGCCGGTCTACGAGGCGATCCTCGCGGACTTCGGCTTCGAGCGGGCCGACGACGAGCGCGCCCGCGACGTCGCCGCCGGGCTGGCGACCCCCTTCCCGCTCGACCGCCTCGGCGACTGGCGCGGCGCGACGGTCGCGGTCGCCGGCGCGGCGCCGAGACTCGCCGACGATGTCGACCTCGCCCGCGGCGCCGACGTCGTCGTCGCCGCCTCGACCGCCGCCGACGTCCTCCGGGAGCGGGGCGTCGCGGTCGACTGCATGGTGACCGACCTCGACAAGAACCCGGAGACGGCGGCCGCGTTGACGCGCGAGGGCGTGCCGGTCGCCGCCCACGCCCACGGCGACAACCTCCCCGCGGTCCGGAAGTGGCTCCCTCGGTTCGACGACGAGTGGACGCTGGCGACGACGCAGGCGGCGCCGACGGGAGTCGTCGTCAACACCGGCGGATTCACCGACGGCGACCGCGCCGCCTTCCTCGCCGACCACGTCGGTGCCGGCCGTCTGGTCTTTCCGGGGTGGGAGTTCGACGACCCGGACGTCGGCCCGATGAAGGCGCGGAAGCTGGACTGGGCCGCTCGCCTGCTGCGGTGGCTCGAACGTCGTCGCGGCGAGCAGTTCGACGTTCTCGACGGACGGCGGGAGGAGGCGGACGCCGCGCTCGACTCGGTGCTGCCCGGCCGCGACTAGTACGGCGACGACTCGACGCGGGCTTTCGGCAGCAGCTCCTCGCGGTCGCGCGCCTCCAGCCACTCCACGAGCCGTACGAGCTGGTCGGTCGCCGCCTCGAACAGCCGCGCCGCCTTCTCGGGCGTCACGTCGGTCGGGTCGCCGAAGGCGCCGTTCGCGGAGTTGTCGACCGAGTCGAAGAACGTCCGGGCGCCGTGGACCATCGCGTCCGACTCCTCGAGGTGGACGAGCCCGTCGTCGCGGGCGTTCTCGAACTGGTCCTCGCGGACGAGCTCGGGGGCGATGTGGGTGATCATGGCGGTCTCCTTCGGCCCCGCGTGCGGGCCGTTGTGCTCGAACAGCTCGTCGACGAGCTCCGGGATCGACTCGTCCCACATCCACTCCAACGCGTACGTCGTCCCGTCCTCGTGGAGTCGGCGCGCGACCTCGCGGAGGTGCTGGACGTTGCCGCCGTGGGCGTTCACGTAGACTACCCGGTCGATCCCGTGGTACGCGAGGTTGCGGGTGAACCCCTCGACGTAGTCCCGGAACTCCGGCGGGTCGACCCACATCGTCCCCGGGAACTGCCGGTGGTGCGGGCTGACGCCCACGTCGACCGTCGGCGTGCGGACGACGCCGGTCTCCTCGGCGGCCGCGCTCGCGAGCGCCTCGGCGATGAGGTGGTCGGTCGCGAGCGGGAGGTGCGGGCCGTGCTGTTCGGTGGAGCCGAGGGGAACGAGCGCCACGGACTCGTCCGACAGCTTCGCCCCGAGCTCCGGCCAGGTCCGGTCGGCGAGATACATACCCGCAGGTGGTGTTCGGGACGTATGAACCCAGTCGTCCCGGCGCCGTTCGCCGTCTCGTGCGCGGCCCCCGCGGCGGCCGGCTCGGCGTCCGTCGCGACGGCCGCGGTCCGCCGGTCGAGGAGGGGGGCGTCCCGTGTCGCCACCCTTTTTGTGTCGTCCGGCCGAACTCGCTGGTATGTTCGGAGGAGGCGGCATGAACCCGCGGAAGATGAAACAGATGATGAAACAGATGGGGATCGACGTCGAGGAGCTCGACGCCGAGCGGGTCGTCATCGAGACGGCCGACGGCGACCTCGTCTTCGACGGCGCCCAAGTCACCAAGATGGACGCGCAGGGCCAGGAGACCTACCAGATCGTCGGCTCCCCGGAAGAGGTCGCCGACGCGGGCGCGGGCGGCCCCTCGGCGGTCGAGGGCGGATCCGCCAGCGCGGCCGACGAGACCGACGAGGCCGCCGACGTCGGTATCCCCGACGAGGACGTGGCGCTGGTCGCCGAGCGCGCGGGCGTCCCGCAGTCGACGGCCCGCGAGGCGCTCGAGGACAACGACGGCGACCTCGCCGCCGCCATCGCGGAGCTGGAGTGACCGGTTCGACGTGACCGACGCCGCGTACCTCCTCGTTCACGAGGATCGGGAGTACCTGCTGGAGCCCGGCGAGGAGTTCGGCACCGACCTCGGCGTGCTCGAGGTCCCCGAGGACGTCGAGGGCGGGGACACGGTCGAGACGCACCTCGGCACCGCCTTCGCGGTCCGCGAGCTCCGCGGGCCGGACCTGTTCAACCACCTCGAACGAACCGGTGCCCCGATGATGCCCCGCGACGTGGGGCTCGTCATGGGCCACACCGGTGCGTCCGGCGGCGACCGCGTCCTCGACGCCGGCACCGGGTCGGGGATCCTCGCCGCCTACCTCGGCCGGGCCGGCGCCGACGTGACCACCTACGAGATCGACGCCGAGTTCGCCGACGTCGCCCGCGCCAACATGGCGACCGCGGGGGTCACCGACCGCGTCGAGGTCCGCACCGGCGACCTCACCGAGGAGCTGGACGCGCTCGCCGAGGGCGCGCCGTTCGACGCGCTCACGCTCGACACCGGCGACGCGCCGGCCGTCGTCGAGCGCGCCGACGAACTGCTCGTCTCCGGCGGCTGTCTCGCCGTCTACTCCCCGTTCGTCGAGGGTACCCGCGAGGCGGCCCTCGCCGCTCGTGATGTCGGTCTCGACGGTATCGAGACGCTGGAGACGATCCAGCGCGAGATGGACTTCTCGGAGCGCGGCTCGCGCCCCTCCACCGCGGGCGTCGGCCACACCGGCTACCTCGTCTTCGCGCGAGCGCCCTGAGCCGGCGCAACGTTCTTTCCGGTCCCGACGCACCGGTCCGTATGGCTCCCTCGACGGGCGGCGACGGCGCCGCCGCTGGCGACGACAGCGCCGCCGCCGCCGCCACCGGCGGCGACCCCCCGACCGAGCCATCCGAGGTCGCCGTCGCGATCGACGAGTACGGCGACGCGCTCGCGGGCTCGATCGAGTCGGCGCTCGCGGGGCGGTCCGGCGTCGTCGCCGTCGGCGTCCCGCTCGGGCTCCTTCCGTCTGTCCTCGCGGCTCGGAGCCGTACCGCCGACGGCGAGCCGTGGCGGGTCGCCTGTCGCCCCGGCGCGGTCGACGCGCTCGAGAGGGCGTTCGTCCTCGGCACCGCCGTGGCCGAGTCGGTCACGGAGGGATCGATCGAGTTGCGGACGCTCACCGGCGAGGCCGTCTCCGCCGGCGACGCCTCGGCGGCCGAGACCGCACCGCGTTCGCTCGTGTTCGCGACGCCGGACCGCGTCGACGCCGTCGCCGGCCCCCGCGCGGACCGGACGCTCGTCTCCGAGACGGGCGACGCGACCGCCGCCGCGCGCGGCGCCGCATCGGCTCGGTTCGAGGCGGCGGCGCCCGCGCCCGTCGGGATGCCCTCGCGTACCCGGCTGCTGGCCGCGGCGCGCGGAGTCCTCGACGACCGCTTCGCGGACGACGTCGCCGCGGTCCTCGACGCGCTCGACTACGGGGCGGTCGGCCGAGTCGGGACCGTCACGGATCGGGCCCTGTTCGTCGCGCTGGCGGCCCGACACGACCATCTGTTCCGGGACCTCCGCCGATGGATCGACGGCGAGTGGAGCACCGGCGACGAATCCGGGAGCGCCGGAAACGAACCCGGAAGCGCCGGGATCGGCGCCGACGGGGTCGGTCCCGACGGCGGCCGCGTCGCGATCGCGCCCGGTCAGGAGCTCACGGACGACCGCCGGGCGCTCGTGGAGCGGAAGCTGATCGAGTCGATCAAGATGCCGATGGGGCCGGGGCGCCCCCAGTTCCGTCTCAGGGCGGTCGACGAGGCGCTCCTCCGGGCCGAGCCGACCGAGGTGCTCAGCGTGCTCCGCGGGCGGTTCGCGCTCCCGCTCGACGAGGACGGCACGCTCTACCGCGGTCCCGGCGAGGAGAGCCGTCGACCGGTGTGGGACCGGCGGCGGTGACCGCCGGCCGCGCCTCCCCGTCGAGAGCGCGGACGTGACAAGAACTAACTCCCGGCGGCGCCCCCGAACGGATATGCCGAACTTCTCCGACAGGGTCGAGCGGATCTCCATCAGCGGGATCCGCGAGGTGTTCGAGGCGGCCGGCGACGACGCGATCAACCTCGGGCTCGGACAGCCCGACTTCCCGACGCCGGCGCACGCGCGTCGGGCGGCCGTCGACGCGATCGAGGACGGGAAGGCGGACGCCTACACAGAGAACAAGGGGATCCGGTCGCTCCGGGAGGCGATCGCGGAGAAGCACCGGGGGGACCAGGGGATCGACTTAGACCCCGCGAACGTGATCGCCACCGCGGGCGGGAGCGAGGCGCTCCACGTCGCGATGGAGGCGCACGTGAGCGCTGGCGACGAGGTCGTGATCCCGGACCCGGGGTTCGTCTCCTACGACGCCCTCACGAAGCTCGCGGGCGGCGAGCCCGTCCCCGCGCCGCTGCGCGACGACCTCACGATCGACCCGGCCGCGATCGAGGCGGCGATCACCGACGACACCGCCGCGTTCGTGGTGAACTCGCCCGGCAACCCCACCGGCGCGGTATCCTCCGAGGCGGACGTGCGCGAGTTCGCGCGGATCGCGGACGAGCACGACGTGCTCTGTATCTCCGACGAGGTGTACGAGTACACCGTCTTCGACGGCGAGCACTACTCGCCGATGGAGTTCGCGGAGACGGACAGCGTCGTCGTCGTCAACTCCGCCTCGAAGCTGTTCTCGATGACGGGCTGGCGGCTCGGCTGGGTGTACGGCTCGGACGAGCGCGTGGAGCGCATGCTGCGCGTCCACCAGTACGCGCAGGCCTGCGCGTCGGCCCCGGCCCAGTACGCGGCGGAGGGCGCGCTCCGCGGCGACCGCGGGATCGTCGACGAGATGACGGCCTCCTTCGAACGCCGCCGCGACCTGCTCCTGGAGGGGTTCGACGAGATCGGCCTCGACTGCCCGACCCCGCAGGGCGCCTTCTACGCGATGCCACGCGTTCCCGAGGGGTTCGTCGACGAGTGCATCGACCGCGGGGTGATCGTCGTCCCGGGCGAGGCGTTCGGCGAACACGGCCGCGGCCACGCCCGGATCTCGTACGCGACCGACGAGAGCGAACTCCGCGAGGCGCTGGACGCGATGGGCGAGGCGTACGAGGCGGTCCGCTGAGCGCCGACGAGAGAGCGCGGTCGCTCGGTCGGACGGCCGGGGGCGAAGTAGCGTCAACATCTGCCAAACAATTACCTCGAAGCATTACCCGGGCGCGGGAGGTTTCCGCAAGTTATACTGCGACCCACGGAGTACCGAGAGGTAATGGACCGGAACATTCAGGTCAGCCGCCTCGACCGGCGGGCCGTCGAGGACCAGGAGGTCGAGATCGTCGAGCGGAAGGGTATCGGACACCCTGACTCGATCTGCGACGGCGTCGCGGAGTCGGTGTCGCGGGCGCTCTCGCAGCTCTACTTGGACCGCGTCGGCAAGGTGCTCCACTACAACACGGACGAGACGCAGCTCGTCGCCGGCCGCGCCGCCCCCGCGTACGGCGGCGGCGAGGTCGTCGAGCCGATCTACCTGCTCATCGTCGGCCGCGCCACGAAGGAGTACGAGGGCGAGCAGCTCCCCGTCGACTCGACCGCGCTGGCGGCCGCCCGCGACTACCTCGCCGAGGCCATCCCGGAGTTGGAGTACGGAACGGACGTCGTCGTCGACGTCAAACTCGGCGAGGGCTCGGGCGACCTCCAGGACGTCTTCGGCGAGGAGACCCAGCAGGTGCCGATGGCGAACGACACCTCCTTCGGCGTCGGTCACGCCCCGCTCACGGAGACGGAGACGATCGTCCACGAGGCCGAGCGAGCGCTCAACGGCCGGTATCACGACGAGCACCCCGAGCTCGGCCCCGACGTGAAGATCATGGGCAAGCGCGAGGGCGACCGGATCGACATCACGGTCGCGGCCGCGATGGTCGACCGGTACGTGGACGGGCTGGACGCGTACGACGACGCCGTCAACGACGTGCGCGAGTTCGTCACCGGGCTCGCTCAGGACCACACCGACCGCGAGGTCCACGTCGACGTGAACACCGCTGACGACTACGACGAGGGGTCGGTGTACCTCACCGTCACCGGCACCTCGGCCGAGCAGGGCGACGACGGGTCAGTCGGGCGCGGGAACCGCGCGAACGGGCTCATCACTCCGAACCGGCCGATGTCGATGGAGGCGACCTCCGGCAAGAACCCCGTCAACCACATCGGGAAGATATACAACCTCCTGTCGACGCGGATCGCCGAGTCGGTCACCGACGAGGTCGACGGGATCCGCGACCTGCAGGTGCGCCTGCTCTCGCAGATCGGCCGCCCGATCGACGAGCCGCACGTCGCCGACGCGCAGCTCGTCACCGAGGAGGGGGTCGCGCTCGGCGACATCGAGGCGGAGGTCCTGACGATCGTCGACCGAGAACTGGCCGACGTCACCGACGTGGCCCGGAGCGTCATCGACGGCGACGTCTCGACGTTCTGAGCGGCGGGACCGGAGGGTCGCTCCGCCTCGCCCCCCGACGACCGCAACCGATTTGAGGAGCCGGCGAGACCGATAGCGTGTGACGCGGGTGTGTCTCCTCGGCGATCCGGACGTCAACCTCACCTACGAGCTGCTGTCTCGCGAGACCGCCAGGGACGCGCTCGCGACGTACGACATCGAGGAGCCGTTCGCGAACAGCCTCGCCGTCGACACCGTGAGCCTCGGCGCCGCGGTCGCGCTGTTGAACGACCTCAACTGGTACCTCGTGCGCTTCGTCGACGAGGCGCTCGTCCGCGAGCCGTCGATTTCGACCGACGAGTGGCTCTCCCGCGGCCTCGCCCGCGAGGTCCGCGACGGCGCCGTCCCGCCCGAGGAGACCGACCAGCGCCTGAAGGTGTTCGGACTCGTGGACGGCCGGCCGGTCGAGCCGCTGTACGTCCGCCGGAAACAGGGCGAGACGCCCGAGTACGACCTCCGCGACGTGGAGGAGACGGTCGTCGTCCGGGTGAGCGAGTCCGAGTTCTCGGGATAATCGGTTGTCGGTTATTTATATACTACTTGAGTGACCGCTACCGAGCCTCTGACCGACTGTTTATAAATCGGGATCGACGGGTCGACGGAGAACACCTCCAAAGCCCCGGCCGCGAGACGGGCGCACGCTCGCTGCGGTCCTCGGTCGCTCGCGATGCTCGCTCCCTGCGGTCCTTGCTTCGCCTGCCCCCGTCTCGCGGCCGCCCCTTCGAGTCCCGCCCCGTCTCGCACGGCAACCGCACCTCACGCCTCCCCAGCCTCGCCGCTCGCGCCTTATAAAGGCGCTCGCGGCGTCCCTCGCACGCGCTCTTCGCGCCCTTCGGGCGCTCAGAGGCGCGCGCCGCCGCTTCAATCGTTTTCGCTCCGGATACGATCCTACAAGTCGATTCGGGGAGCAGGAACGATATGGCACGCGTCACGGTCTGGAACGAGTACCGCCACGAGCGCGAGAGCGACGTCGTCGCCGACCTCTACCCCGACGGGATCCACGCGGTTCTCGCGGAGGTCTTCGAGGAGGCGGGCCACGACGTCCGCACCGCTACCCTCGACGAGGGCCCCGACCACGGCCTCACCGAGGAGGTCTTAAACGACACCGACGTGCTCACGTGGTGGGGCCACGCCGCCCACGACGAGGTGCGCGACGAGGTCGTCGACCGCGTTCACGAGCGCGTGCTCGACGGGATGGGACTCCTCGTGCTCCACTCCGCGCACTACTCGAAGATTTTCAAGCGGCTCATGGGCACCAGCTGTTCGCTGAAGTGGCGGGAGGCCGCCGAGACGGAGCGGCTCTGGACGATCGAGCCGGGCCATCCGATCGCCGACGGGATCGGCGAGTACATCGAGGTCGAGGAGGCGGAGATGTACGGCGAGCGGTTCGATATCCCGGCGCCCGACACGCTCGTCTTCAACTCCTGGTTCGCCGGCGGCGAGACGTTCCGCTCCGGCTGCTGTTACCGCCGCGGCAACGGGAAGGTGTTCTACTTCCGCCCGGGCCACGAGACGTACCCGGTCTACTACAACGACGACGTCCGACGGGTGCTCCGGAACGCGGTCGACTGGGCGGAACCGGGTGACGGTCCGAACCCGGAGTTCGGCAACGCCGACCCGATCGAAGCGATCGACACGAGCGACGACCGGACGGTTCACTAGCGGCGGTACGCGGGCCGCTCACAGCGGCCTCTCGGCCTCACGGCACGTCGCGAAGCTCCATGAACGCGGTCATCACGGCCGATTCGGCCTTCCTGAGGTGTTCCGACGCAGTGCTCGGAGCGGCGTCGATCCGCTCGGCGACCGCCTCGACGGTCGCCCTCCGCGGGGACTCGTAGTAGCCGCACTCCACGGCGGCCGCGAGGGCGTCGAACTGCCGGTCGGTCAGTCCCGGGTCGAAGAGGTCCTGCCGCCAGTCGTACTCGCCGATCCGGAGGACCGTGGTCTCGATCCGGTCGGGGAGATCCGCGAGCGCGTCGCCTAGCGGCCCCTGTGTCCCGATGAGCGTCAGCCGAGCGACCCCGTTCGGGCGGAAGTCGACCGGGGGGACGACGACCACGCCGGTCCGCTGGAGCGGGCCGAACATCGCCTCGTCGACCGCGTCGCGTCGCTGCGTGAGAAAGACGTAGTGGCCCGTCTCGTCGATCCGGGTGACCTCGAACTCCCGGATCCGGTCGACTGACCGAAGAGCGTCGGTGTACACGTCGATGTCGCCCTCCACGTAGAACAGGAACGTGTCGTCCGGTTCGTCGAGGACCGTTCCGTGGAGGAGCACGTCCCGATCCACCGCGTCCGACTCGTCGATCAGCCGGTGTATCGGATGGATGAGGTCAGGCGGATATCTGAGTTCGATCCGGAGATACTTCACGCCAGGCGATGGCGACGGTGAGGTTATAAAAACCCGCACTGAGCCGGCAGAAGCGTCGGGTCCTCCGGCCGCGTTCGTTGGAGTATGTCGACCGACGCGCTGACCGAACGGAAGGACGCCGACGCGGAGGGTGACCCGTTCTCGTCGATCCGTGAACTGGTCACGGCACGCGAGACGCACCTGAACGCGCCCGCCGCTCGGATTCGCCCGGACGCGGTTCAAGCGGCGCTCTCGAGGCTGAAATCGGAAGCCGGATTCGACCACCTCGCCTGCGTCACCGCGCAGGAGTACGAGAACCGGTACGAGTCGATCTACCACCTCCGATCGTTCGATGACCCGACTCGGGAGGTCGGCGTCGTCGTCCCCGCAGACAAGGACGACCCGGTCTCTGAGTCGGCCGAGCCCGTATTCCGCACCGCCGACTGGCACGAGCGGGAGGCGTACGACCTCGTCGGGATCCGGTACGACGACCACCCCGACCACCGGCGGATCCTCCTGCCCGAGACGTGGCAGGGCCACCCCCTCTCGATGGGGTACGACCAGGACCGCCCGCAGATCGCGGCGCTGTCCGAGAACGAGCCCGTCGAACCCGGATCGTCCGCGGCGACCGGGAGCGACACGATGCTCCTTAACATCGGACCGCACCACCCGGCGACCCACGGCGTCCTCCACCTGCAAGTCACGCTCGACGGGGAGGACGTCGTCGGCGTGGAGCCGGACATCGGCTACATCCATCGCTGCGAGGAGCAGATGGCCCAGTCCGGGACGTACCGCCATCAGATCATGCCGTACCCCGACCGCTGGGACTGGGGCGGTGGCGGCCTGCTGAACGAGTGGGCGTACGCCCGCGCGGCCGAGGACCTCGCCGATATCGAGGTGCCGGAGTACGCGCAGGTCATCCGGACGATGGGCGCCGAGTGCAGCCGGATCCTCTCGCACATGCTGGCGATGGGCGCGTACGCGCTCGACGTGATCGGCGACTTCACCGCGACGTTCATGTACGCGATCCAGGAGCGCGAACGGGTCCAGGACGTCTTAGAGGACCTGACGGGCCAGCGGCTGATGTTCAATTACTTCCGGCTCGGCGGCGTCGCCTGGGACCTCCCCGAACCCCGCGAGGAGTTCTTCTCGACGGTGCGGACGTTCCTCGACGGCCTCCCGCGTCGGCTGGAGGAGTACCACGACCTCCTCACTCGCAACGAGATCCTCCAGTTGCGCACGGTCGACACCGGCGTTCTCCCCCCGGAGGTCGCGAAGGAGTACGGCTGCACGGGGCCCGTGCTCCGCGGGTCGGGCGTCGACTACGACCTGCGCCGCGACGACCCGTACGGCTACTACGACGACCTCGACTGGGACGTCGTCACCGAAGACGGCTGCGACAACTACAGTCGCCTGCTCGTCCGGATGCGCGAAGTCGAGGAGTCCGCGAAGATCGTCGAGCAGTGCGTCGACCTGCTCGAGGACTGGCCAGAAGACGAGCGGACGGTTCAGGCGAACGTGCCCCGCACGCTCCGACCGGACGACGACACGGAGATCTATCGCGCTGTCGAGGCCGCCAAGGGCGAGCTCGGCATCTACATTCGCGCGGACGGCACCGACGAGCCCGCCCGCTTCAAGATCCGCGGGCCCTCCTTCTCGAACCTCCAAGCGCTTCCCGAGATGGCCGACGGCGAGGCGATTCCGGACCTGATCGCGTCGCTGGGGAGCTTAGACACGATCATGGGCGAAGTCGACCGGTGAGTCGCCGCTGTCTCGGACGAGCCGGCGGCTCACGACTGTAGGACGACCGCCGCTACGGCGCGGACGTTGAAAGGCGACCGCCTCGCGCGAACGCGAGACGACCGGTGTGTCGCACGCCGGCGGCCGGTCGAGTAGGTGTCGGCCGCGACGGTATATAAACCCTCCTTCACAGAGCCGCCGGGACGAGGCGCTCGCGAGGCGCCCCCGAATCGCCGTCGCGATCAGTCCGGCCGGTGGACCTCGCCGTCGCGTCCGTCCGCGTCTTTCCGGCGGAGCGCGGCGGCCGCGTTGTTGGCGTCGTACCCGAAGAAGACGTCCTTCGCGTACGTCTCGGCGACCTCGGTCGCGTGGATCAGGTCGTCGACGGCGACGTCGACCGCGTACAGCTCCAGCGAGAACGGCGTCTCCGGCGGCGCGCCGTGGACGTCGTAGTCGCCGCCGAGCCGCGTCCGGAAGCCGCGGGCGATCGCCTCCAGCCAGTAGGTCGTCGCGTACTCGGTGTCGTACAGCGGGACGACGAACTCGTCGACGTGGTCGGCGAGTCGATCGAGGTCCAGGCCGGCGCGCGCTCTGAGGTGGCCTGGATACGGGTCGGGGTACAGCGTGAGCAGCACGCGGCCGGGGACCAGTTCGGCGGCGTCGGCGACGAACCCGGTGATGACGTCGGCGCGCCAGTCGCTCCAGCGCTCGCGGTCGCTCTCGGCGAACAGCCGCTCGCAGCGGTCGCAGCGACAGAACCCCTCGCGCGGGAACCCCACGTCGTCGAGGCGCACGTCGTCGCTCTCGGCGGCGCAGTCCTCGATTATCTCCAGCAGACCCTCGCGGTACTCCGGGTGCGTCGGGCAGATGTACGCCCAGTCGAAGTAGTCGCGGTCGCGGGTCGCCGGCTCGCCGCGCTCGTCGACGGGGACGAGGTCCGGGTTCTCGCCGGCAGCGGCGTTGTCTCCGAAACACGACACCATGTTCACCGCGTTCGGGAGCGGCGCGGCCGACCGCCCCGTGACGTCTTTCACCTCGTAGAAGCCGAGGTCGAACGGCTCCATCTTGACCTCGTCGGCGTTGCGCGTGACGACCCCGTACATACCCGTTGCTACGCGATTGCGGGGTAAAAACGGCGGGCATCCGCCCGCGGGGATCGGTCGGAGTCGGTGCGCGGTCGCGCCGCTCGCTATTCGACGGTCACCGGCTCCTTGTCGCCGGCGAACAGGAAGTACGCGAGCGTGACGAGCGACAGGACCAGAACGAGCTTCAGTTTCTTGCTCATGTCCGACGCATCGAGCGGCGGGCGCTAAAACCTACCGGAGCGTCGGACGGACCGGGTGGCCGACGGCCGAAAACCACCCCACCTCGCTCGGGTCAGACGTCGATGTGGTCGGCGATGTCGGCGCGCAGGATCGTCGAGCAGTAGTCGCAGCGGACGCCGTCGGCGACGACGTCGAACCGGGTGTCGACCGGCTCGTCGGCGTTCGTGATGCAGTTCCGGTTCGGACACGAGAGCACGCCGGTCACCGTGTCGGGACGCGTCACGCGGTTCTTCTCGACGACCTCGAAGTCCCGGACGATGTTGATCGTCGCCTCGGGGGCGATGAGCGAGAGCACGTCGACCTCGGACTGCGAGAGCTCCCGTTCCTCGACCTTCACGATGTCCTTGCGGCCGAGCCGGTCAGAGGGGACGTTCATCCCGACGGAGACGCCGAACCCCTCGGAGCCGTCGATCCCGAGGATCGCCAGCACGTTGAGCGCCTGCCCGCCCTCGACGTGGTCGATCACGGTCCCGTCGCGGATCTTCGAGACGCGGAGCTCGTGGTCGCTCATCGGCCCACCTCCGTTCCCTCGGCGGCCTCCGCGTTCTGCATGAGGGTGTCGAGCAGCGCCATCCGCACCGGGATCCCGTTGTGCGCCTGTTCGAAGTAGCGAGCGTGGTCCGTCTCGTCGACGTCGGGCGCGATCTCGTCGACGCGCGGGAGCGGGTGCATGACGGTGAGGTCGTCGGCGGCGTCTTCGAGCGTCTCGGCGTCGATCTGGTACTCGCCGGCGACGCGGTGGTACTCGTTCTCGTCGGGGAACCGCTCCTTCTGGATCCGGGTGACGTACAGCACGTCGAGCTCGCCGAGCACGGTCTCGAGGTCGGTGTGCTCGCGCACCTGCGCGCCGGTCTCGTGGAGGTCGAACCGGACCGACCGCGGGAGCCGCAGCGACTCGGGGCTGATGAAGTGCTGGTTGGCGTCGAACTCCGTGAGCGCGGCCGCCAGCGAGTGGACCGTGCGGCCGTACTTCAGGTCGCCCATGATCCCGACCGTGAGGTCGTCGAGCCCGTGGTTCTCGCGGATGGTGTGGAGGTCGAGGAGGGTCTGGGAGGGGTGTTGGCCGGCGCCGTCGCCGGCGTTGACGACGGGGACGGAGACGTGCTCGGCGGCCAGCTTCGCGGCGCCCTCGCTCGGGTGCCGGAGGACGAGCGCGTCGGCGTAGCCCTCGATGACGCGGACGGTGTCGGAGAGCGACTCTCCCTTCGACACCGACGAGGAGTCGACATCGCCCATGTCGACGGTGTTCATGCCGAGCCGTTTGGCCGCGCTGTCGAAGCTCATCCGGGTCCGCGTGCTCGGCTCGAAGAAGCAGAGCGCGAGCACCCGCCCGGCGTGCCGGTCCGCGAAGGCGGCGGGGTCGTCGGCGACCTCCCGGGCCCGGTCGAGCACCGCCTCGATGTCATCCCGCGAGAGCTGTGTCGCGGTGATGAGGTGGTCCTGACGCATCGTCGGAGAAGGGGGTCGGCAGTATCTTGAATCCCTCGGCTCGGCCCGCCAATTCGGTGATCACGAAAGTGGACACCGCCGTCAGCGCCGGTTTCGAGATACGTAATGTCGGCTCAGTTTCACGAATGCGCCGGTGTCTCACGTATCGTCGGGCGCTACGAATCGCACTGACCAATTCATTTCGGGACGTTTTATTCTGCAATCATACTCTAAATATTTGTAAATAAACATAACGCTCGCTCAAATATTGCGCAAACCCAAACCATACAGTAGAGGTGTTTCAGCCGGAATAATTTCGTTTCTAAGCGACTGTAGTAATATGTTAAATATTAAATATGAATAGTCCTTGTAAATCGATGGCATGGGCTGCCCGTATCATTCGAACGGGAACGACGAGGAGGCGACGGACGGTCACGCCGACGACGTCAACGACGGTTCGAGCGTGTCGTCCGACAGGGGAATCGAGCGACGGTCGTTCATGAAGTCAGCGCTCGCGATCGGGGGAGCGAGCGCGCTGACGACCGCCACGGGACTGTACGGGGTGCCGGAGACGGTCTCGGCCGAGGGGGGAGCCCGGATCGGCGCCGAAGCACGGGACAACAGACAGCACGCGTGGGACGGCTTCGAGACGGACATCTCCGAGGGCGGCGTCACGGCCCATCCCTCTCACCACGTGACGCTACACTTGAATTACGTGCCCGGCAAGGAGGAGGAGCCGAGCGCCGCCGACCGAGCGACGGTTGAAGAGGTGCTCCGCGAGATCGAGCGCCACTTCGAGTGGGCCAGCGAGGGCGTCCTGTTCACCATCGGCTACTCGCCCGCCTACTTCGACCGGTTCGACGCGGACCTACCGAGGGGACTGAGTCCGAAGGGGAAGGTCGTCAAGCCGGGGCTGTTGCGGCCGAAGCAGCTCATCGATACCCCCGGCGTGACCCTCGACCACGAGGACCCCCACGCCGACGAGGCGGAGGTCTGTCTGCACCTCGCCAGCAACAACGCGCAGAATATCATGGCCGTCGAGGAGTTGCTCTGGGGGGGCGAAGCCGAGATGGACGGCGACACCGTCGAGTTCGACGCCACGTTCTCGGGCGTCCTCGAGACGGCCGGTGACGGGAGCGGCCGCCCGACCGAGTACCCTTATCGCCGGACCGGATTCGCCGGCCACGAGACGATCACCGAGGAGCTCGAGTCCGACACCGACTTCGACCCGGACCGCATCCCGGACGACCCGGAGGCGGAGCTGACGATGGGGTTCAACGATCTCTACCGCAACAGCATTCCCCGCGAGGACAACGCGACGATCCTCGAGGACCAGAACCTCGTCGTGCCGCACCCGCCGGGTGCATTCGCACAGGGGACCATCCAGCACGTCTCGAAGCTCGACATCGACCTCGACCGCTTCTACGACGAGAACGACACAGAGGGCCGCCGCGAGCGAATGTTCTCGCCCGACCACACCGATGAGAACACCGGGACGGTCGGTGAGAACCTCGGAGACAGCAGCGCGCCGGGCGACACGCCGCTGCGGGAGCTGGGCGGCGAGACCGACAAGGCCGAGCAGACGGTCGACGATTACGACGACGCGGGCGTGGCCGGCCACGCGCAGAAGCTCTCCCGGGCCCGGTTCGACCTGGAGACGCGACTCACCGAGGAGGGGCGAGAGCGCCTGTCCGGGAGCGAGCGCGACGAGATACTGCCGGCCGAGGAGCGCGACGACGACTTGGACGGCCACGACGGGAACCAGGAGGCGGAACAGGTGCTGCTCCGACGCGACGTCGCGACCACCGACCAGCAGACGCCCGGGAACCTCTTCATCTCTCTGATGCGGTTCAACCCGTACATGGCGTACATCCGGCAGGCGATGAACGGCGTCGAGTTCGACTCGAAGGCGTTCGGGCTGACCGGCGAGGACCGTATCGACGACGAGAAAATCGGCGCCGGCCCCGACAGCGGCATCGTCAACTATCTCGAGACGAAGGTTCGCGGGAACTACCTTGTGCCGCCGATCACGAACCGCGCGCTCCCGCACCCGCAAGGCGAGGAGGTCGACGTCTCGGTCAAGCGTGCCGGGGAGAACTACCGAGTGACCGTCGACGGAATCACGGCCGACGCTATCGAGGACGGCTCCGTGCGGTGCGGTTGGTTCTACGACGTGAACCGCGCGGGCGGCGCGGAGCCGCGGCAGGTCGTCCAGCGCGGTAATCGGACGACCTTCGTGTTCCCCGCGGACGGGACCGGCGTCGACACGGCGCCGGGCGGATCGGACGGCAGCGTTCGGGTCCGGTTCCTCGCGAAGCGGAGCGACACGGGTCGACCGGTTCGCGGGACGGCCGAGATCCCCCAGACAGCGAGCGGAAACGCCGGGCAGAAAGGGAAGAAGGGCCAGAAAAAGAACTGACTGCGGAGTACTCCTGACGCCGAGCGGATCCCACCGGCCACGCTTATAAACGGATCCGCACCCAACGGGCGCACATGTCCGAGAACGACCCGGCCGACCTGCTCCCGAACGACCGCGTGAAGCAGGCCGCGCTCGACGGCGACGTGACCCAGCTCCACCGCGGGAATCAGTACGGCGAAGAGGGCGACGTCTTCGAGATCGACGGCGTCGACTTCGAGCTGACCGAGGTCACCGAGCGCACCCTCGGCGACATGACCGACGCCGACGCGAAGCGAGAGGGGTCGCCGTCGCTGGAGGCGTACAAAGAGCGGATGGTCCGCGCACACGGCGGGAACTTCGACTGGGACGACGACGCCGAGGTGGTCCGCCACCGCTTCGAGCGCGTCGAATGAGCCTCCGCCTCCGCCCGGACCGTTCCGCGTGAGGCGGCGGTGCGGTATCCCATTATTTATACTGTAGGATGCTGGATACCCTTCGCATGGCGGCAAGTGACGAGGCCGGGGTCTTCGAACGTATCGGATTCAGTATCTCAACGGTCGTGGAGCGATGGATGCCAAGCCCCTTCGTGTTTGCAATATTGTTGACGTATATCGTCTTCGCCGCCGGCCTCATCGCGACCGGATCGGGTGCCGTAGAGCTGTTAGATTTCTGGTACGGCGGCTTCTGGGCGTTCCTCGGGTTCTCGATGCAGATGGTGTTGATCCTGATGACCGGGTTCGTCATCGCGTATCACCCGCGGGTCAACGACCTCCTCCAGCGGCTCGCCGAGGTCCCTAACTCCGGGGCGCAGGCGGCGGCGTTCGTCGGCTTCATTTCGATGTCGCTGGCGTGGGTCCACTGGGGATTCAGCCTGATCATGGGCGCGATCTTCGCCCGCGAGATGGGGAAAGTCGCGCACCGGAAGGGGATCGACGTCCACTACCCGCTGTTGGCGGTCGCGGGCTACATGGGGCTCGGCCTGACGTGGCACTGGGGCATCTCCGGGTCCGCTCCCTTGCAGTTGACCGACGCGAACAACATCGGCGAGGGGACCGGCTTCGAGTTCCTCGCCTCGACCGTGCCCGCCGTCGAGACCATCTTCCACCCGTACGCGCTTACCCTCACCGCCCTCTCTATCGTCTTCGCGAGCGCGATGCTGTACGTTCTCGCTCCCTCCGGGAGCCGCGCGAAGGGGATCACGCACTACGTCGACGAGGCGGAGCTGTTCGACGGGGCCGCCGACGGCGGGACCGACGCGGCCGAGGTCGCCGATCCGGTCGACGAACCGCCGGCCGGCGTCGACGACGTTCCGGCCGAGCGGCTGAACAACAGCCGGCTCCTCGGCGGCCTGATCGCGCTCTCGGGGGTCGCCGTCGTCGCCTACCAGTTCCTCGGGCAGGGGCTCGGGGCGTTCACGCTAAACGCGGTCAACTTCGGGTTCCTCTTCGCCGGCCTCCTCATCTACCAGCGCCCGGCGTACTACCGCGACCGATTCAACGAGGCCGCCGGCGCGGCGGCCGGCATCGTCCTCCTCTTCCCCTTCTTCGCGGGGATTCAGGGGATCATGGCCGACTCCGGGCTCGCGCTGCTGCTCGCCGAGGCGCTCCTCGACGTGTCGACGGCGGCGACGTACCCCGTCGTCGCCTGGCTCGTCGGCGCCGTCGCGAACGTGTTCGTTCCCTCCGGCGGCGGCGAGTGGCTCGTCATCGGTCCCTCAGTGCTGCAGGCCGCGGAGAGCCTGGGCGTCCCCTACGGGCAGGCGACGATCGCGTACGCGGTCGGCGACGCGCACACGAACCTGCTGAACCCGTTCTGGGCGCTGCCGCTGCTGGCGATCACGGAGGTCAAAGCGCGGGAGATGTTCGGGTACGCGATCGCGATGCTGCTCGCGCTGATCCCGTTCCTCGCGGTCGCGCTATACGCGGTGCCGTACTGAGCCGCGGAGCGGCCTTTTTTTAATCGTCGTCCGCGGCCGCGCCGTCGGCGCCGTCGGTGTCCCCGCCGGCCGCGGTCGCCTCCTCGTCCTCGATGCTCGGCGGGTACTTGCCGCGGTCCAGCTTCAGGTCGGACTGCGGGCGCGCCATGCAGGTGAGCGCGTACTCCTCCGCCTCATCGTCGGTGAGCCCGCGGGCCGCGGGCTGGGTCACCTCGCCCTCGACGATCTCGGCGGAGCAGGCGAGACACATCCCGACGCGGCAGGAGTACTCTTGGGCGATCCCCGCCTCGATACAGGAGCTGAGGACCGTCTCCGTGTCGGCCACCTCGATCGTCTCGCCGGTGCCGACGAACTCGACGGTGTACTCTGTCATGGCGCGGAGTACCCGCCCACCAATCAAAAAGGGTTCCCCTCGATCCAGTCGCCGGCGCGGGGACGGAAGCGGGCGCGCGGGCCGACCGAGGGCCGAGTCGGCTCCCGCTCATCGCAACGACTAATCCCCCGCCGGACGCTTCCCGAGGTATGACCGAGAAGGCCACCGCGCGAGCCCACCCGATCCAGGGGCTCGTCAAGTACCACGGGATGCGCGACCCGGAGCTCCGGCTCCCGTACCACGACAGCATCAGCCTCTGTACCGCCCCGACCGCGACGACGACGACGGTCGAGTGGCAGCCCGACGCGAGCGAGGACACGTACGTCATCGGCGGCGAGGCGGTCGACGGCCGGGCCGCCGAGCGCATCGATATGGTCGTCGACCACGTCCGCGAGCTGGCCGGCGTCGACGCCGCGGTCCGGCTGGAGAGCGAGAACTCCTTCCCGTCGAACATCGGCTTCGGCTCCTCGTCGTCGGGGTTCGCGGCCGCCGCGCTCGCGCTCGTCGAGGCCGCCGGCCTCGACCGCTCCCTGCCCGAGGTCTCCACGATCGCCCGCCGCGGCTCCTCCTCCGCGGCCCGGGCCGTCACCGGGGCCTACTCCCGGCTCGACGCCGGGCTCAACGACGAGGATTGTCGCTCGCACCGTCTGGACGTGGGCGTCGGCGAGGACGGGTTCGACCCCGAGGAGGACCTCCGGATCGTCGCCGCGCACGTCCCCGCTTATAAAGAGACCGAGGAGGCGCACCGCGAGGCCGCCGCGAGCCACATGATGCAGGCGCGGACCGCCCACGTGCAGGACCAGCTCGTCGAGATGACCGACGCGCTCCGCGAGGGCGACTTCGATCGAATCTTCGGGACCGCCGAGCACGACTCGCTCTCGCTGACGGCCACGACGATGACCGGCCCCGCCGGGTGGGTGTACTGGCAGCCGGAGACGATCCAAGTGTTCAACGCGGTCCGCGAGCTCCGGGAGGACGGCGTCCCCGTCTACTTCTCGACTGACACCGGCGCCTCGGTGTACGTCAACACCCTCGCCGACCACGCCGACGAGGTCGAGAGTCGGATCGCCGAGATCGGCATCGACACCGACGTCTGGGAGGTCGGCGGCCCGGCGCACGTGCTCGACGAGAGCGAGGCGCTCTTTTAAAAGAGCAATCGTCGTGCGGTCGGCGCGCGCCTGCGAGCGGCCGGCCTCGGCGGCCGCGAGGAGCGCGTGCGAGGGAGTCGACCGCCCGGAGCAACGCGGAGGGTGGTCGACGAGGCTGGGGAGGCGTGAGGCTGCGGTGCTGTGCGGTGCGGGGTGGGACTCAAAGGGGCAGTCGCCGGCGGCAACGCCGCCGGCTGCCAGAGGCGCGAAGCGCCTCGCTGCCGCGAGGGCGAAGCACGCCGCAGTAAGCACCGAAGCGAGTGAGTGGAGCGAACGGTCGAGGAGCGCATCGAGGCGCGCGAGCCGTCGCGGCTGGGGTTTCGGAGGTCTTCAGGGCTGACTTCCGAGCAGCCATTTATAATCGAGCGGCCGGAGCGTTGGCGGTGACTGAGATCGTCCCTTTCTTTTAAGAACGATCCGCGTCCGAGTCGCGAGCAACACCTGCCGGACCGAAGATGTGTTAGTGCTCGGGGCCCAAATCAGCGTAATGGGAGTTCAGGAGCAGTACCCGTTCAACGTGGAAGCGCTCCGGGCAGACTTCCCCGTCCTCGACCGGAAGGTCGGCGGGGATCCGGAGTCGCCGGGACAGGGACCGGGCGACGACACGCCGCTCGTCTACCTCGACAACGCGGCGACCTCGCACACCCCCGACCCGGTCGTGGACGAGATCTCGGACTACTACCGGAGCTACAACGCCAACGTTCACCGCGGCATCCACCAGCTGAGCCAGGAGGCCTCCGTCGCCTACGAGGAGGCCCACGACGCGGTCGCCGACTTCGTCGGCGCCGCGGGCCGCGAGGAGATCGTCTTCACGAAGAACACGACCGAGGCGATGAACCTCGTCGCCTACGCGTGGGGCCTCGAGGAGCTCGGTCCCGGTGACAACGTCGTCCTCACCGAGATGGAGCACCACGCCTCGCTCGTCACCTGGCAACAGATCGGCAAGCGGACCGGCGCCGACGTGCGCTTTATCGACGTGACCGACGAGGGGCGGCTCGACATGGACGACGCGGCGGACCTCATCGACGACGACACGCAGATGGTGTCGGTCGTCCACATCTCGAACACGCTCGGCACGATCAACCCGATCGCCGAACTGGCCGACCTCGCGCACGACCACGGCGCGTACATCTTCGCCGACGGCGCGCAGTCGGTGCCGAACCGCGCGGTCGACGTCGATGAGCTCGGGGTCGACTTCTTCGCGTTCTCCGCGCACAAGATGTGCGGCCCGACCGGGATCGGCGCGCTGTACGGCCGCGAGGAGCTGTTGGAGTCGATGCAGCCGTACCTCTACGGCGGCGACATGATCCGGCGGGTCTCCTTCGAGGACTCCACGTGGGAGGACCTTCCGTGGAAGTTCGAGGCCGGGACGCCCTCGATCGCGCAGGGGATCGGCTTCGCTGCGGCGATCGAGTACTTAGAGGAGATCGGGATGGACCGCGTCGAGGCCCACGAGGACCTCCTCGCCGAGTACGCCTACGACGAGCTGTCGGCGCTCGGCGGCGTGGAGATCTACGGGCCGCCCGGCGACGACCGCGGCGGCCTCGTCGCGTTCAACGTCGAGGGCGTCCACGCGCACGACCTCTCCAGCATCCTCAACGACTACGGGATCGCGATCCGCGCGGGCGACCACTGCACCCAACCCCTCCACGACGAGATGGGCGTCTCCGCCTCCGCGCGCGCCTCCTTCTACCTCTACAACACCGTCGAGGAGGTCGACGCTCTCGTCGAGGCCGTCGGCGAGGCGCGCGACCTGTTCGCCTGAGGCCCCCGCGCGTCGACGCGGGCGGCCGTTCGCTCGGATCCGCCGCGATACGCGAGGCCTGAGTGTGCCGAAACCGCCGGACCGGAGCGGCAAGTCGAAGACCACTAAGTAATCGCTTCTCCGGCCGCCCCCGAACCGTCGTTCGGTTCCGCTGTTCGACGCTCCCGGCTCGCATCGTTTCCACCGTCTGCCCGTCGATCGTCATCACAAGCGATCGGGTCGCTGGCAACCCGAGAGGCGTGACAACGGTGGTCGCACAATTATTATTACTATCCGAGTAAAAAATAGTAAAACGAGGGCGACGTCCGTTGCAATCGGCCGTAGCGGCGTTGCGAAGATATCACCCGTTCATGACCGACACTTCACCGTCCGCCGCCGCGCCCGATGCCCAGACAGAGATGCACGCCGCCGACCGCGACTCGACGCCGGAACCCGACTCCGTCGCGGTGCTTCACGTCGAACCCGACTCGCGCGCGGCGGAGCTGTTCGCGGCGTTCACGGACCGGTCGGTCGACGGGGTCACGGTCCGGTCGGTCGACGGGGTCGCCGCGGCGTTCGACGCGGCCGACGCGGTCGACTGTGTCGTGACCGAACAGCGGCTGCCGGAGGGCTCCGGCGTCGAGTTGGTCCGTCGACTCCGCCGCGACGGGAGCGACGTGCCGGTGCTGTTCCACACCACCTGTCGCGAGGGAGAGACCGAGGCGTTGGCGCTCGAAGCCGGCGCTGACGGGTACTTCACGAAGCGCTCGGAACGCGGGCAGTACGAGCGCCTCCTCGAACGGCTCCGCGAGCTCGTCGCCGGCAACGGCCCCCGAACCGCCGAGACAGCGGCGCCTCCGTCCGGGCCGAGGCCGGGCGCAGAGACCGCCGGATCCGAGGAGTAGTCGGTGTCCGCCGCTCGTCGGCTCGCGGTCCCCGCGCCCGGTCGTCACAATCGACGGAACCCTTTTGTCCCGCACTGGCCTACTTGAACCCGATATGGGACTGGGCTCGGACATGTACCGGCAGCAGATCCTCGACCACTACAAGAACCCGCGCAACTACGGTGAGCTCGAGGAGCCGGACTTCACGCACGTCGGCGAAAACCCTTCCTGCGGCGACACGATCCGGATGGACGTCGACCTCGACGAGGCGGGCGAGACGATCGAAGCGGTCCGGTTTACGGGCGACGGCTGCGCCATCTCGATGGCCTCCGCGAGCATGCTCTCGGAGCGGCTCCACGGGATGGCGGTCGAGGAGCTCCACGGGATGGACACCGACGACGTCACGGAGATGCTCGGCGTCGACATCTCACCGATGCGGGTGAAGTGCGCGGTCCTCGGCCGGCAGGTCGCGCAGGACGGCTCGAAGATCCACCGCGGCGAGCTCGACCCGGACGACCGCACGATCACCGAGGAGTAGCCGACGGCGGAGCGGCGGTCGCCGCCGCGCCCCGGTCGTCCCGAGCCCACCGGACTTTTGCTCGTCAACCACGTTCGTCCGCCCATGAGCGACGGGTTCGACAAGGAGGCCGAGCGCGAGAAGCTCCGCGAGAAGCTCGCGGACGACGAGGAGAAGCGCGAGCACACGCAGCGGATGTCGGAGCTCCTCTTGCAGGGGGCGACGATGACGAACCGCCACTGCGACGACTGCGGCGACCCCATCTTCCGGAAGGACGGGCAGGAGTTCTGCCCGACCTGCCACACGGTCGACGCCGCGGACGAGGGGAGCGCCGACCCGACCGCGGGCACCTCGACTTCGGCCGCGTCCGGAGACGTCGGCGCGGACGCGGTCGACCGCTCGCCGACGCCCCCGACTGACGGAGCGCCGTCCCCGGCGACCGGCGCGAACGGTTCGGCCGAGCCGCGGCGCCCCGACCGGGAGTCAACTGGGACGCCCTCGGAGCCGTCGACTGGGACGCCCTCGGAGCCGTCGACTGGGACGACCCCGGAGCCGTCGACTGGGACGCCCTCGGAGCCGTCGACTGGGACGACCCCGGAGCCGTCGACCGGGGTCCCCGACCCGACCGCGGGCGCGTCCGAGAGCCCCCCGACGACGACTGCCGGCTCCGAGAGCGTCGCCGACGCCCGGGCGTCGCTGACGCGGACGCTCCACCGGTTCGCCGTCGCGGCCGAGGAGACGGACGACCCGCGGCGGGCGCGCGACCACCTACGGGCGGCCCGCGAGGCGGCCGAGGCGCTCTCGGCGCTCGACCGGTAGGGAGCGACGCGAGCGGACGCGGCGCCTCAGAACAGAGAGAGAACGCGAACGAGCGGTCCGAAGCCGCGGATACCCGATCCTTTCGAACGCGCGCCGTCAGGCGCCCGTCGCCCGCCCGGCCGGCTCCATCTCCTCCCAGCTGGGACGGCGGTCGCTCAACAGCGACCGGACGATCCGGACGACGGCGTCGGTCCCGTCGCAGCAGTCCACCTCGCCGCGCTCGACGCGCCGGACGAAGCGGTCCAGCTCCTCCAGCGTTACCGCTCCCGACGCGACGGCGCCGGTGATCGTCTCTGTTTTGCTCTCCATCGTCCGCACCAGATCGATCGGTGCGGTCGAACCGTCTCGGTCGATGCGCGATGCGACGCCGGGCTTCTTCGCGGCCATGTCTATTCTTACTACAACATGAGTTAATATATTACTACCGGTAACTGACGGGGTTCTGTCACGTGTCGTCGACGCGGTCTCGCCCCCCGCGTTCGACCGACGACGCGGCGCGTCCGCACGGAGCTCGCGGGCCGGCGAACGGCGCCGCCTCGAGCGAGACGCGTCGCTCCCGGCGTCTCCGTCTCAAGCTTCGGTCGCCGACTACCGCCCGCTCTCGACGGCCACCAGCATGTCCGTCGCGAGCTGCTCGGCGCGGTCCGGGTCGGCGGACTCGGCGTAGATCCGGACCTTCGGCTCCGTGCCGGAGGGACGCACGAGCACCCACGCGTCGCCGTAGTCGAGGCGGTAGCCGTCGGTGGTGTTCGGCTTCGCGTCGGCGGTCTCGACGTACGCCCGCGCCGCGGAGAGCATCTCGTCGCGCTCGGCGGCGTCGGCGTACTCCACGTTCCGGCGCACGAAGTGGTAGTCGGCGTAGGGCGCGACCACGTCGCTGACCGGCTCGCCGGCGTCCGCGAGCAGTTCGAGGAAGCGAGCGCCGATGTACGCGCCGTCCCGCGAGAGCCGGTACGGCGGGAAGAACAGCCCGCCGTTCCCCTCGCCGGCGACGGGTACGTTGACTCCCGCCTCGTGGAGCTCGCGCGTCCGGGTGATGATGTTCGTCGCGCCGATGGGGGTCAGCTCAAGGTCGGCGTCGTTCGCGTCGCAGACGTCGACGAGCCGCTGGGAGACGTTGACGGCGCTGACGACGCTGTCGCCGGGCTCCACGCAGGCGTCGGCCATCGCCGCGAACGAGGTGTCGCCGTCGACGAACCCGCCGTCCTCGTCGACGAAGACGGCGCGGTCCGCGTCGCCGTCGTGGGCGATCCCCACGTCGGCCTCGGAGGTCGCGACGAGCCGGGAGAGCGCTTCGAGGTTCTCCGCGATCGGCTCGGAGTCGCGACCGGGGAAGTGGCCGTCCGGCGTCGCGTTCACCGTCAGCACGTCACAGCCGAGCTCGCGGTAGATCCGCGGCGACGCCACCGACGCCGCGCCGTGACCGGGGTCGACCGCGACCGTTAGCCCGGCGTCAGCGATCGCCTCGCGGTCGACCGCGTCGAGCAGCTGGTCGACGTAGTCGTCGACGGCGCCGTCGACGGCCGTCGTCGCGCCGGCGGTCCGCCAGTCGGCGAGGTCGTACTCGTCGTCGAGGACGCGGCGCTCGACGCGTTCGAGCACGTCGACCGAGAGCTCGACGCCGTCGTCGCCGACGAGCTTGATCCCGTTGAACTCCGGCGGGTTGTGCGAGGCGGTGACGAGCACGGCCGGGACCCCCGTCGACTCGCAGTAGTTCCCGACTGCGGGCGTCGGCACGACGCCGAGTCGGTCGACGTCGCAACCCACGGCGGCGAGCCCGCTCGCGGCGGCGTTGACGAACAGCTCGCCGGTGGTGCGGGTGTCGCGGGCGACGGCGACCCGGTCGGCGTCCCACACCGATCCGGCCGCCTTCGCGATGTCGAGGACGAGCTCCGGCGTGAGGTACCGTAGCGCGACCCCGCGAATGCCGCTGGATCCGAACAGCTCCATGGCCGGTCATGGGCCGGCCGACGGGAAAGCGGTTCCGAACCCCGAGCGCGCCGAGGCGGTGCGGCCCGTCCGAGGGGGCGTCGGTCGCCCGAACGCGTGCCCTTGAAACCGGTCCCGCCCCTACGGTTCGCATGGAGCGCACGCGACGCGACCTGTTGGCGCGGACCGGGGCGACGCTGGCCGCGACGGGAGCGGTCGGCGCCGCCGGCTGCCTCGACTTCGCCGCCGGCGACGGTCCGCAGGGGCCCGAGGGGACCCCGGAGACGCTGTCCTGCGGGGACGACGAGTTCGTCCGGCTCTCGCAGCCGTTCGAGAAGGAGGTTGCGGGGACGCTCGTCGAGACGGCCGAGACGACCGTCGAACTGTCCGCCGAGGGCAACTCGGAGACGTACGGCCAGTCGCTCCGGTTGGTGTTGCGGAACACCGGCGACGAGCCCGCGACCGCCCTCGGGCGACACGCCTACTCGGTCCAGCGGGAGACCGCGGCGGGCTGGCTCGACGTCCGCGGCTCGACGACCGGAGAGGCCGTCGAGCTCCCCCGTACCGAGGAGGCGTTCGGCCCGACCGGGGCGTACAGCTGGTCGATCGACCTCGACGAAGAAGCGATCGCCTCGGCCGTCCCCGACCTCGACCTGACCGTCTGTCCGCCGCTCGGTCCCGGGACGTACCGGTTCGTCTACTGGGGTATCGTCGACGCGCCGCCGCTGGGGGCGCAGTTCGAGCTGATCGGGTGAGCGTCGCGGCCGCCGGATCCGGTTCCGGTTCCGGTTCGACCGGCGCGGTCGCCGCTTCCGATCAGAACTGCGTCCAGTCGGAGGGGCCGCCCACCCGCCCGCGGACGCGGAACTCGCGGTCGTCGCCCTCCACGCGCGTCTCGACCACGACCTCGAACGGCTCGTGAAGGGTGTGGACCACCTGCTCGTCGTGCGCCGTCGACCCGACGACGCCGACGAAGGGCCACCCCTCCCCCGACGTCTGCGAGGTCATGACGCGGGTGAATCGGTAGATGCGCTCGGGGTCCCAGTACATCAACAGCTGGGAGAGCGAGTAGAGGCCGACCGCGCGGTCGCGGCCGGTCGAGGACTCGACGACGTCGGTGAACTTGATCCCGATGTCGGTGAGGTTCCCGGCGCTGCCGACGTACTTGGTCGTCGGCGTGTCGTCGCGCTTGTCGCCCTGCTCGTGGGTGACGCAGTCGATGACGGTCACGTCGCCGCCGTCCCGTCCCGTGATCGACTCGTAGTCGCCGCGGACCTTCTCCGCGGTGCGGCCGGTCGAGATGACGACCGGTTCGTCCGTCCACTCGGCGAGCATCCGGTTGAACAGGTCGTACTTCCCGCTCATCGGGGGGCCGCTGACGAGCACGCTGTCGGCGTCGCGGACAGCGTCGGGAAGCACGGTCATGTGTCTGGGTTGAGGGGGTATCGCGTAAAACCCTTCCGAGGGATCACTTCCGCAGCATCGACGGGAGGTCGAGTGACGACGGGGGACCCTCTCGTGGCGGTCGCGTTAGTGTCAGACCCGTTATCGCTCCGGGCAGCGCGGCTCCGACGGGCGACTCGCGGGGCGTCCCCGCGGCGTCGACGAGCGTCTCCCAGACCTCCTCCGGGTCGTCCGCGTCGTCGGTGGCGTCGAGCGCCTTGGTCCGCCCCTCGTCGTACGCCAGTTCGACGAGGCTCCGGTCGTACGCGCTCGGGAACGCCTCCATCACGCGGTCGAGCTCGGCCGAGCGCCCGTTCCCGACGCCCGCCGCGACGCCGAGGGCGAACGCCCGTCGAACCGCCTCTTCGCGAGTGAGCTCGTTCCACTCCGTGCCGAAGGTCCGGTCGTACATCAGTGGGTCACCGTCGTGGCGGCGCCGACGCGGAGCCCGCCGTCCGTGAACTGAACGTCCTGTATGTCGGTGTCAACGTCGGTCCCGCGCATCTTCAGCACCTGGACCCCGCGCTGCATTCCGTCGTCCTCGAGGTAGTTGTGCATGAAGACGACGCCGTGCGCGAGGTAGTGCTCCTCCGAGTACGCGCTCGGGTCGGTCATCTCGGAGATGAGGAGCGTCGTCGCGTCGGTCCGCTTCAGCGAGGAGAGCAGCTGGATCATCGTGTCCTCGTCGTCGTCGAGGAGGAACCGCAACAGCATGGTGGAGTCGAAGACGACGCGGTCGATGTCGCGGGAGTTGATGAAGCCGGTGAGCCGGTTCGTCACCCCGGAATGGTCCCGACGCTCGCCCGGGAGGCCGAAGAACCGGCGGCCGTCGGAGGAGAAGGAGTCGAGGAACGTGACTCGGTCCGTGTCGAGCGCGCGGTCGAACCCGAAGTCGTACCCGCTCATGTCGCGCCGGATCCCCTCCTTGGTCTCGTGCATGCTGATATACAGGACGTCCTCGCCGTTACGGGCGCCCTGCGCGGCGAACTGCGAGCAGAACGTCGTTTTCCCGCTGCCGGGAGGGCCGCTTACAACGTATAAACGACTCTCCGGGAAGCCGCCGTCCACGAGACCGTCGAACCCGGGAACGCCGCTTGTGACGCGCATACGAAGCCACTCGCCGGTCGGCGCATAAGGGTTGGCTCGCGTTTCTCACTGGTGAGAACTGTCGCGCCGCCGCCGTCGTCGCGACGCTCGTCCCGGCCCCGCGAGCTACGCCTCGGCGTCCTCGGGGACCACGTCGGCGGCGTCGATGTCGCCGACGTCCTCGACGTCGGGGGAGACCCAGACGACGAAGCGGTCGTCGGACTTGACGATCCCGCGGATCCCCTCGTCGTCGACGGTCGTGCCCCGATCGACGTCCTCGGGGGCGACGTCGCGGACCTGGAACACCTCGTCGACCATCCAGCCGACGGTACCGCCCTCGTCGATCTCGGCGTCGTCGAACACGACGATGCGCTCGCGCGGGCCCTCCGCCGCGATGTCGAACAGCGTCTTCGGGTCGACGATCGTCGTCGTCCGCCCGCGCAGGTCCATCACGCCCTCGACGTGGTCCGGCGAGTTGGGGATGCGCGTCAGCTCGCCGGCGTCGACGATCTCGTCGATGACGCCGATGTCCAGACAGTACGTCCCGTCGCCTAGTCCGAACTCCAACACCTTCGTGGGCTCGGCCTCCGTCTCGGTGGCTGCCATGGCCTGACCTGCGGCGAAGGGGCCAATAACCGTGTCCCCTGAATTATCAGGGGTGATTACTGGGTCCGTGGATTTATGCTGATTCTGGGCCCGCTATCGCACATGAGTAGGACGACGGATCGGCGGGGCGGTCGCGACGACTCCTTACGAGTGGTTGTCGTCGACGACTCGCCGTTCATGCGGGGCCTGATCGCCGATCTCCTGACGGATGCCGGAGTGGCGGTGGTCGGCGAGGCCGGCGACGGCGCGGAGGCGCTGTCGGTGGTCGCCGAGACGCGCCCCGACGTGGTGACGATGGACGTCGAAATGCCGGGTATGGGGGGGCTGGAGGCGGTCGAGCGCCTGATGGACGAGACGCCGACGCCCGTCCTGATGCTGTCAGCGCACACGGCCGAGGGCGCGGAAGTGACGTTCGAGGCGCTCGAACGCGGCGCGGTGGACTTCTTCTCGAAGCCGGGCGGCGAGGTGTCCACCGGCGTCTCGCGCGAGTCCGACCGGCTGGTCGAGGCGGTCAAGTCGGTCGCCGACGCCGACCTCGACGCGGCGACCCGGGACCGACGAGAGAGCGACGCCGACGGCGCCGCGAGCGATCCGTCGCCGGGCGCGACCGCCTCGGCCGGCGCGAGCGGTTCGCCCGGGACCGCGGCCGTGGACGTCGACGGCCCGCTGACGGTCGTGATCGGTTCGTCGACGGGCGGGCCGAACGCGGTCGAGCGCGTGATGTCGGCGCTGCCGAAGGCGGACTGTCGGATCGTCATCGTCCAGCACATGCCGGAGGCGTTCACCGCTCGGTTCGCCGACCGGCTCGACGCCGCCTCGGCGTACGACGTGCGCGAGGCGAGCGACGGGGCGCGGATCGGCCCCGGCGAGGCCGTCGTCGCCCGCGGCGGGAGCCACACGCGAATCGACAGCTACCGCGCCGGGCGGCTCCGCGTGAAGCTCGACGAGGACGACTCGCAGTCGGTGACGCCGGCCGCCGACGTGACGATGCGCTCGGCCGCCGAGGTCGTCGACGACCCGCTGGTCGGCGTCGTGCTGACGGGGATGGGCTCGGACGCCGCCGAGGGGATCCGGGCGATGGCCGACGCCGGCGCCCGGACGATAGCACAGAGCGAGGACACCTGCGTCATCTACGGCATGCCGAAGCGCGCGGTCGAGACGGGCGGGGTCGACGAGGTGCGCGACCTCGACGACGTCGCCGGCGCGATCGTGGGGGGTGAGGCCTGATGGACTCCCACCGCGCCGCGTTCGTCGCCGAAGCGGAGGACGGCATCACGGACCTCAACAACGCCCTGCTCGCGCTGGAGGCCGACCCAGAGGACGCCGAGGCGATGGACGACGTGTTCCGCGTCGCCCACACGCTGAAGGGGAACGCCGCGGCGATGGGGTACGACGACGTCTCCGACTTCGGGCACGCCCTCGAGGACCTGCTCGACGCGGTCCGACAGGGCGACCGCGAGGTGACGCCCGAGCTGATGGACCTCCTGTTCGAGGGGGTCGACACCGTCGAGGCGATGGTCGCGGAAATCGCCGACGCCGGCGAGGTCGCGACCGACCCCTCGGATCTGGAGGGCCGCCTCCGGGAGATGGAGGAACACGGGACCGTCGGCGGCGACTCGGCGGCCGACGGCGACGGCGACGGCGACGACACCGCTGACACCGCCGACGCCGACGGCGACGACGCGACCGACGGCGACGACACGGTTGCCGAAAATGGCGACGACGACGCGGCCGACGGCGACGACGTCTCCGTCCCCGATCTCCCGGCGGCCGCCGCGGGGCTCGACGCCCCCGTGGTGTACGCCGACGTGACGATCGGCGAGACGTCGATGGCCGGCGTCGACGCCGCGCTCGTCCTGCAGGCGCTCGACGGCCAGTTCGACGGCCACGTCACGGATCCGGACCCGGACGCGCTGGAAGAGGGCGAGTACGACGGGGGGTTCGACGCGTTCGTCGCCGGCGCCGACCCCGACGTGGTCGCGGAGGGGCTCGGCGCGCTCACGCAGGTCGAGTCGGTCGCGACCGCGCTCGCCGCCGCGGAGACCGGTGACGCCGCCGCCGCGGAGACCGGTGACGCCGCCGACGCGGAGACCGGTGACGCCGCCGCCGACGGCGACGAGTCGAGCGCGCAGGCCGAAAAGGCGGCGCCGGCGCCGACCGAAGAGACCGGCCCCGGCGAGGGAGAGACGGCCGAGGGTGCGCCCGACGGCGAGCCGGCGGAGTCCGATACGACGCCCGCTCCGGACGGCGACGCCGATTCGGCCGGCCAACCGGACTCGCAGTCCGAGACGACCGACCGCGACGAGATCAAGTCGATCCGAGTCGACGTCGACCAGGTCGACGAGCTGTACGGGCTCGTCGAGCAGCTGGTAACGTCCCGGATCAAGCTCCGGCGCGAGCTGGAGGCGGCGGACGCCGAGTCGGACACGCTGGACGAGCTCGACAAGCTCGCGTCCAGCCTCCAGGACACGGCGATGGACATGCGGCTCATCCCGTTCTCGCAGGTGTCGGACTCGTTCCCGCGGCTCGTCCGCGACATCTCGCGGGACCTCGACAAGCGGATCGACTTCGAGATCGAGGGCGACGACGTGGAGCTCGACCGGACGATCCTCACGGAGATGCGCGACCCGCTCGTGCACGTCCTGCGGAACGCGGTGGACCACGGGATCGAGTCCGCCGAGGAGCGCGAGGCCGCCGGCAAGGATCCGACCGGACACGTCAGGCTCACGGCCGAGCGCGAGCGCGACCACGTGATAATCGAGGTCGCCGACGACGGCGGCGGACTCGACCCGGACCAGCTCCGCGAGAAGGCGGTCGAGGAGGACGTCAAGAGCCGCGAGGCGGTCGAGGCGATGGAGGACGACGAGGTGTACGACCTCGTCTTCCACCCCGGCTTCTCCACCGCGGAGGAGGTCACCGACGTCTCCGGGCGCGGGGTCGGGATGGACGTCGTCCGGACGACCGCCCGGGACCTCGACGGCTCCGTCGCGGTCGAGAGCGAGCCCGGCGAGGGAACGACGGTCCGGTTCCGCCTCCCGGTCACCGTCGCCATCGTGAAGGTGATGTTCGTCGACGTCGGCGGCACGGAGTACGGCATCCCGATCAAGTCGATCGCCGAGGTCGCCCGCGCCGACGACGTGGAGGAGGTCCACGGCGACGAGATCGTCCGCCACGAGGACGACCTCTCCCCCGTGATCCGACTGAACGAGCGCCTCGCGGAGAGCGGCGCCGCGGCGGTCGGCTCGGGAATCGGCGACGGATCCGGAGAGAGCGACGCCGGAGCGGAGGACGGACCGCCGGCGAACGCCGAGGCCGCGGTGAGCGACGCCGAGGCCGCATCGACCGACGGCGGCGTCACCGACGAGGGGATGCTGGTGCGGATCCGCGAGGAGACCCGGCAGGTCGCGCTCCACTGCGACGCGGTGCTCGACCAGGAAGAAGTGGTGGTGAAACCCCTCGACGGGCCGTTGTCCGGGACGCCGGGACTGAGCGGCACGGCGGTCCTCGGCGACGGCGACGTCGTGGCCGTTCTCGACGTGGTGAGCCTATGAGCAGCGAGACCGCCTTCGAGGGCGTCCTCCGTCAGATCGACGACACCGTTCCGTTCGAGCCCGGCTACTACAACGAGTCGTACCTCGACCGCCGGATCACGGCGCGGATGCGCCGCCGCGACACCGAGTCGCACGCGGAGTACGAGCGCCTGCTTCGGGAGGACGACGAGGAGCGGCGTGCGCTGATGGACGCGCTCACGATCAACGTGACGGAGTTCTTCCGCAACGCCGAGATGTGGGACGTCCTCCGCGACGTGCTCCGCGAGCGGACGAGCGAGCAGCGGCGGGTCCGCGTCTGGTCGGCCCCCTCGGCGGACGGTCGAGAGCCGTACTCGGTCGCGATGCTCGCCTGCGACGACCCCGAGATCGACGAGTCGCGGATCGAGGTGCTCGGCTCCGACATCAGCGAAGAGGCGCTCGACAACGCCCGCGACGGCGTCTATCACACGACTCGGACGACGGACATCGCGGAGGAGCTGGAGCCGCTCTCGGACCCCGACCGCTACGTCGAGCGCGACGGCGACACGTTTCGGGTTCGGCGGGCGGTCCAGCGGCTCGTCGACTTCGAGACGCACGACCTGATCCGCGACGGCGCGCGCGACCCGTTCGACGTCGTGCTGTGTCGCAACCTCCTGATCTACATCGACGTCGACCACAAGGGCGCGCTGTTCGACACGCTCGAGGCGTCGCTCGCCGACGACGGCGTGCTCGTGCTCGGGATGACGGAGAGCGTCCCGCCGGGGCGGTCCGACAGGTACGAGCCGATCGACAAGCGCCGACGGGTGTTCGGGAGGGTCTGATGTCCCTGTACCAGTACGCCCGGGACGGGAACGCGGAACGGCTCAGGGACGCGCTGAGCAGCGACAGCGCCGCGGTCCGGCGCCGAGCGGCCGAGTTTCTGGGGGAGGTCGGCGACGTCGACGACCAGGCGACGGTCGAGGGACTCCTCCGGGCGGCGACGAGAGACGACGACGCGGAGGTCCGCGGCGCCGCGGTCGACGCGCTCGACGAACTCGGACAGGCGGCGCTCGAACAACTGCTCGAGGAGCTCACCGGCACCAGCGGCTCCGAGGCGGAGTGGGTCACCGCCCGCAAGTTCGCCCGCGCGCTCAAGGCCGACCGCCCGGAGCTCCGGATGGCCGCCGCGAACGCGCTCGGCGGGCTCGACGACGCCAGCGGGCTCCAGCACCTCGTCGAGGCGCTCGACGACGAGGACCCCCGGGTCAGGCTGCGAGCCTGTCAGGCCTGCGGGACGTTCGCGGACCCGCGGTCGGTGCCGGCGCTGACGGAGCGGCTCGACGACGGCGATCCGCGGGTCAAGCGCGCCGCGGCGAACGCCCTCGGGAACGTGGGGACGGACCAGGCGCTGTCGCCGCTGCTCGACCTCCTCGACGACGGCGACGAGTCGCTCCGGCGGATCGCCGCCGGCGCGCTCGGGAAGGCGAACAACCCCGAGCCGGTTGAGCCGCTGGCGCGCGCGCTCGGCGACGAGAGCGCGGTCGTCCGGAACGCCGCGGTGTACTCGGTGATCGAGCTGCTGTCGAACGTGCCGACCGAGCAGAGCCACGCGGTCCGCGACCGCGTCGTCTCCGAGCTGAAGTCGGCGGACGACGCCACGGTCGTCGAGCCGCTCGTCGAGATCCTCACGGACGGCCAGCAGAGCCGCCAGCGGCGGAACGCGGCGTGGATCCTCGGTCGCGTCGCGGAGCCGGAGTCGGCGCTCGCGGTCGAGGCGCTCGCGGACGCGCTCGCCGACGAGGACGCGCAGACAGCTCAGTTCGCGGCCACGAGCCTCAAGAGCCTCGGAGGCCCGATCGTCGAGGACCGGCTGCTCGACCGGCTCGGCACCGAACACCCGGAGGACGCGCGGGCGAAGGCGGTGTTCGTCCTCGGGCAGATCGGCGGGCAGGAGACGCTGAACCGGCTCGAAGACCTCACCGACGACGAGAGCTCCGCGGTCCGGCAACGGGTGTTCTCCGCGGTGTCCAAGCTCCGGGCGGGGGGACCGTAGATGTCCGACGGCGGCGGCGAGTACAAGGTGACGGACACGCAGGGTCGCTTCGCGGTCGCCGTCCGAGAGGGTCGGAAGGTGAGCGACGTCTCGTGGACGCCGGGGCGGGTGCTCCTCTCGAACCGGCGGCTCATCCTCGCCGGCAACGACGGGAAGCGAACGATCCCACTCTCGGAGCTCCGGGGGCTGGGCGGGCGCCACGACGCCAACCAGTCGGTCGCGCGCGTCTCGAACTACGTGAGCTTCGACCTCGGAAACCAGGTGCTGTTGGTCGCGGCGTCGGACCACGAGGCGTTCGAGCGCGACGTCTACCGGGCGCTGCTCGACCAGCGGACGGTGACCGCCAAACACCCCGCGATCGAGGGCGGCGTCGTCCAGGAGACCGAGTGGGAGCAGGCCCGCGTGAAGATCGACGAGAACGGGCTCAACGCCGCCTTGGAGAGCGGCGCGTTCGTGAAGTTCGACCTCGACGATATCAGCGGCCTCGACGCGGCCAAACGCACCGTCAACGGCGAGAAGAAGCCCGTCATCGAGGTGTCTCACACCGACGACGAGGGCACCAGCATCGAGACGCACGTCGCCGGCGATCCCAACCGGATGCGGTTCGTCGAGGCGTGGCTCCGGAAGGGCGAGGAGCGCAGTTCGACGAACGTCGACCTCTCCAGCCGCGACCGGGAGGTGTTGATGGCGCTGTACTCCGGCGTCTCGCCGTTCGAGATCCCGTCGTTCCTCGGGATGGACGTCGACGCGGTCGAGGAGACGTTCGAGCGGCTCGTCGAGCTTGACGTGGTCGAGGAGGTGCGGGTGCGCCGCGAGGTGGCGCTCAACTCCCGCGGTCGGAACATCGCCAGCGAGGCGATGAACGAGCAGTGAGCGGTCGGACCGATCGCTGACGGACCCGAGCGAACAGCCGGCGCGGTCCCTCTCCGCGGCGGTGCGCCGGGCTCCCGCCTCGGCCGCCGCGGACGACGGCTCAGCTCACGGGCGCGCTGGCCGCGGTATCGCTTATAAATCGACGGAGCGACCGCGTCGAACCACGCTTAAGTCGCCGCCCGGCCGAGTGGGGACATGAGCTACGAGGCCGTCTGTTTCGACCTCGACAACACCCTGTACCCGTATCCGCCCTGCAACGAGGCCGGCAAGCGGGCGGCGCTCGCGGCATTCCGCGAGCGCGGGTACGAGATGGACCGCGAGGCGTTCGACGAGCTGTACGCGACCGCGCGACTGGAGGCGAAGCGCGAGACGGCCGGCACCGCAGCCTCTCACGACCGGCACATCTACTTCAAGCGCGCGCTCCGGCGCCACGCGGGCGAGCGGGACGCCGCGACCGCGCTCGCGCTCGGCGACGCGTACTGGGAGGGGTACGCGTCCGAGATGCGGCTCTGTGACGGCGTGGAGTCGGTCTTCGACGCGCTCGCGGCGGCGGCGGTCGATGTCGCGGTCGTGACCAACCTCACGACCCGAGTCCAGCTGCAGAAGCTCGCTCGACTGGAGATCGACGACCGGATCGACCGGCTCGTCACCTCCGAGGAGGTGGGCCGCGAGAAGCCGAGCGCGCTGCCATTCACGACCGCCCTCGCGGCGTTCGACTGCCGGCCGAGCGAGGCGCTGATGGTCGGCGACAACGTCGACGCCGACGTCGCGGGCGCGAACGCGGTCGGGATGGACACCGCCCTGTTCGACGCCGGCGGCGACGCGCCGGCCGACGACGAGCTCCCGGAGCGGCGGCGACCGGACTACCGCCCGGACGCCTTCGCCGACCTGACGGAGGTGGCGCCGTGAGCTGGGACCCGACGGATCCCGACCCCGACCTGCTCCGCGACGCTCGCGAGTCCGTCGTCGAGTACGCGCCGGCGCTCGCCGGCCTGACGCCCGGCCGGACCGGGAACCTCAGCGTCCGCGACGGCGACGCGGTCGCGGTGACGCCGACGGGCGTGCCGTACGACTCCTTCGACGCCGACGACGTGCCGGTCGTCGGCCTCGACGGCGAGCGCCTGGCGGGCCGGATGGCACCGTCAAGCGAGGTGCCGATGCACACGGGGATTTACAAGCACGACCGGCCGGGCGCGATCGTCCACACCCACTCCCCGTGGGCGACGACGATGGCGACGCTCGGCCGGCGGCTCCCGCCGGTCCACTACATGATCGTCTCGGTGGGCCGGGAGGTGCCGCTCGCGGACTACGCGCCGTACGGGACCGAGGAACTGGCCGCGAACGTCGTCGCCGCGATGGCCGAGGCCGACTCCGACGCGGCGATCCTCGCGAACCACGGGCTGGTGGTGACCGGGCCGGACCTGGAGACCGCGGTCGAGAACACGCGCCACGTCGAGGACCTCTGCCGACTCTACCTCCGGGCGTCGGCGGTCGGCGAGCCCACCGTCCTCACCGACGACCAGCTGGCGACCGTCGAGGAGCGGTTCGAGAGCTACGGCCAGCAGCCGGACTCGGAGTAGGGCGGGACGCGGAGTGAGGCCGGACTCTCGGCCAGTCGCCCGGTTATATAAATACCCGGCCGGTTACCGGATCGATATGACCGAGCACGAGCCGGCGGCCGCGGTGCGCGAGACCGCCGAGGAGATCGCGACGATGGAGATCCGCGGGGCGGCGACCATCGCGTCCGCCGCCGCCGAGGCGCTCGCCGAACAGGCGCGCGCGGCCGCGGAGAGCGGACGGACCGCGGGCGACCCGACGGCGTTCCGCGCGTCGATGCGCGCCGCCGCCCGCGACCTCCGCGAGACCCGTCCCACGGCCGTCTCGCTGCCGAACGCCCTCCGGTACGTCCTCCAGCGGATGGAGGGCGACGACGTCGAGCGGCTCCGCCGGAGCGTGGTCGACGCGAGCGAGGCGTTCGTCCGCCAGCTCGACCGCGCGCAGGAGGACCTCGGGCGGGTGGGCGCCAACCGCCTCGCCGACGGCGACACGGTGATGACGCACTGCCACTCGACCGACGCGCTCGCGTGCATCGAGGCGGCCGTCGAGCAGGGGAAGTCGATCTCGGCGGTCGTCAAGGAGACGCGCCCGCGACAGCAGGGCCACATCACCGCGGAACAGCTCCGCGACGCCGGGGTCCCGGTCACGCTCATCGTCGACTCCGCGGCCCGGCGCTACCTCGACGAGGTCGACCACGTCGTCGTGGGGGCCGACTCGATCGCGGCGGACGGCGGCGTGATCAACAAGATCGGCACCTCGGGGCTCGCGGTCAACGCCCGCGAGCGCGGCGTTCCGATCATGACCGCGGCCCAGACGATCAAGCTCCACCCGGAGACGCTGACGGGTCACACCGTCGAGATCGAGATGCGCGACGAGGGCGAGGTGATCGGGACCGAGGACCGCGAGGAGATCGGCGAGATCGCGGTCGAGAACCCCGCCTTCGACGTGACGCCGCCGCGGTACATGGACGCTATCGTCACCGAGCACGGGCAGTTCCCGCCGGAGAGCATCGTGACGCTCATGCGGGAGCTGTTCGGCGAGGGCGCCGCGGAGCCGTGGGCGGAGCCATGAGCGGGGACGGAGCGGTGGGCGGAAACGGAGAGCGGAGCGGGAACGGAGAGGCGAGCGGGAATGGAACGGCGAGCGGGAACGGAGAGGAGAGCGAGACCGGGCGCGACGACTGGGAGGAGGAGGTCGCGGAGTGGGACGAGGAGGTCTCCGAGTGGGAAGCGGAGGACGCCGAAACGGGCGACGGCGCGGGAGCGCCGGGCGGACCCGAGCCCGTCGGCGCGGATCCAGACCTCGCGCCGGAGGAGTCGAGCCGCGTGCCGAAGGTGATCGCCGCGGGTCACATCAACTGGGACGTGACGATCCACGTCGACCGACTGCCGGAGCCGGACGGCGAGACCCGGATCGAGCGGCTCGAACAGTCCGGGGGCGGCAGCGCCGCGAACGTCGCGGTCGGGCTCGTCGACCTCGGCGGGCAGTCCGTCGTCTACGGGAGCGTCGGCGGCGACGAGTCGGGCGCGCTCGCGCTCCGCGAGCTCGCGAGCGCCGGCGTCGACCCCGGCCAGGTGCTCGTCGACGCCGACGAGCCCACCTCGGTGAAGTACGTGATTGTCGACGGCGGCGGCGAGCTGCTGATGCTGGCGAACGACGGCGCCAACGAGTCGTTCACCGCGGCCGGGCTCGACCGCGACACCCTGACGGCGGCCGACCACCTCCACCTGACGGGACAGCAGCCGGAGACGGCGGCCGCGCTGGCGACCGCGGCGGGCGAGGCGGGCGCGACCCGCAGCTTCGACCCCGGGCGGCGCGTCGGGGACCGGGAGTTCGAGGCCGCGCTCCACGCGGCCGACGCCCTCTTTCTGAACGCTCGGGAGGCGGACGCGCTGGCCGACTCGACCGACATC
Organism: Halorubrum sp. Ea1; assembly: GCF_002252965.1. Taxonomy (NCBI): domain Archaea; kingdom Methanobacteriati; phylum Methanobacteriota; class Halobacteria; order Halobacteriales; family Haloferacaceae; genus Halorubrum; species Halorubrum sp. Ea1. Next base: position 35,100 of record NZ_NHPG01000125.1, on the reverse strand, counting down.
GACCCGTGGGAGCCGACGGACCGCGTGGTCGCGATCAAGCTCGGGGACGAGGGCGCGACGATCCGGACGCCGCACGGCGACGTCTCGCATCCCGGCTTCGACGTCGACCCGGTCGACACGGCCGGCGCCGGCGACGCCTTCGCGGCCGGGTTCCTCGGCGCGGCCCTCCGTGAGCCCGACATCGTCGACGGCGGATTCTCGCACGACCCGCGCGACTACCAGGTGCCCCTGCTCGTCGGCAACGCCTGCGGCGCGGCCGCGGCCGAGACGGTGACCGCCCGCGCGAGCCTCTCGTGGGACCGGATCCGCGAGGTGATGGGCGAGTCGCCCGAGTCGGACCTCCTGATCGAAGTTCGGGCGTAGGCGACGGGACTGGAGCCGCCGAACTACCCCGCGTAGTCGAACGCGACCGCGAGGTCGTCGGCGCCCCAGAAGACGAACCGGTAACGGCCCGGGACGAGGTCGGGACAGACCCGGAGGTCGTCGGCGTGCGGACCGCCCTCGATCAGCCCCGCCTCGGTCAGCTCGAACTCCCAGGCGAGCGTCTCGCCCGGCCGGACGCCGATCGCCTCGTCGGTGTAGTCGAACGTCGTCCCCGCCTCGGCGCCGCGGATCTCCCTCCATCCCGACTCGGTCCGCAGTTCGAGGTTGTACTTCCCTCGGTTGCCGACGTAGGCCTCGTGTCCCGAGGCGTTGGTCAGTTCGATCCGGAGCTCGTCGCCGCGCTCGGACGCGGCGGCCGCGGCCCCGCCGTCGCCGTTCGGGTCAACGACGCGGAGTTCGAGGCCGTCGCCGTCCCCCCCGGCGCCGCCGCCGGTGCCCCACGACACGCCGTCCTCGTATACGGCGGGGTGGCGCTGGAAGTCGTCCGTCTCGCAGTCGAGCCCGGCGGGCACGGTCTCGGGGTCGCCGTCCGGGCGGACGTACCCGTCGAGTCGCTCCGGGTCGAGCACGCCGTCCTCGCCGCTCACCTCGCCCGTCTCGCCCCACCCGTCCGTGACCGATACCCGGATCGCGTCGGGGCGGGCGTCGGTCGCGACCCGGAGGAAGGCTCCGGAGAAGGTGATCGCCTCCCCGCAGGCGATCTCGTAACTCTCGGGCCCCTCGACGCTCGCGCTCGCGACGAGCGTCCCGTCCTCGACCGCGACGTCGGCGAACGAGATCCTGGCGTGACAGGTCGTCGGCCCGACCGACTCGACGTACGCGAGCGCCGACTCGTCGAAGTCGGTCGCCTCGACGAACGCGACCGTCTCTTCAGGCGCCTCCCGGAGCAGCCACGCGGCGTCGCTCTCATCGGTGATCAGCGCGGCGAAGCCGCGGCGCTCCTCGCGGCTCCACGCCGGGCCCGAGAGGGCGCCGCCGACCTGATGCACCTCGGTCTCGGGGTCCGGATCGCTGTCGTCGTCGCCGTCACCGCCGTCACCCCCGTCTCCTCCGTCGGTACCGTCGCTCCCGTCTGCGGCGTCGCCGGCCCCCGGATCGCCTCCGCTCGTACAGCCGGCGAGCGCGGCGACGCCTCCGGCGCCGAGACCGCACAGGACCGTCCGCCGCGTGCGTCGGATCATGGCCGTCGCTACGCGGGACGCGCATAAGGGCTTCCCGTAGGCACAAACGCTTCTCTGTGCTATCTCCGGCGCTCAGACGCTCCCCGGCGTTCGGAACAGGTCGCCGAGGGCGACGCCCTCGGCGTCCCGCTCGCCGCGGTCGAGGCCGGCCGCGAGCCCGAGCCCGAGCGCGACCCGCGCCTTCGACGCCGGGAGCGGGCCGGCGAACGTCACGCCGCGCTCCGCCAGCGTGACCGCGCCCCCGGGCGTCCCGTACACCGGGTCGGTCGGTCCCGCCGGCGGGCGGCCGGCGACGACGACGGGCGTCTCCGGGAGGGCGTCGGCCACCGCGTCGCCGATCGCGGCGGTCGCGTTGCCGAGGCCGGTCCCCTCGATCACGAGCCCCCCGACGCCGGCGTCGACGGCGCGCTCGACCGCGCCGGCGCCGACTCCCGTTCCGGAGTGGACCACGGGGACCTCGGGGACGTCGTCGGCGCTTTCGATCGCGTCCGCGAGCGGGTCGACGCCGACCCCACGCCGCGGCTCGCGGACGAGCCGCGACCCGGCCCGGATGAACGTCGCGACCGGTCCGGCCCCCGGCGAGGTCATCGTCGAGAGCGCGTTGCTGTGGCCCTTGATTACGTCGCGGGCCGCGTGGAGTTCGTCGTCGAACGCGACGTGAACGCCCGGCGCGAACCGGTCGTCGGCGGCGGCGCGGACCGCGAGCGTCAGATTCGCGGGCGCGTCGGTGGAGACCTCGTCGAGCCGGCGCTGGGCGCCCGTGACGACCACCGGCGCGTCGAGGTCGGTGAGGAGGTCGAGCGCGAAGGCGGTGTCCGCGAGCGTGTCGGTGCCGTGGGTGACGACGACGCCGTCGGCGCCCCCCGCGACCGCCTCGCGCGCCGCGTCCGCGGTCGCGAGCACGTCGCGCCACCGCACGTCGAACCCCGGCTGCGAGCAGACCTCGCGGGCGCTCACGGTCGCGTACCGCTCGACGCCCGGGACCGCCGCGACGAGGTCGTCGCCGGTCTTCGCCGGCGCCGCGCCGCCGTCGTCCGGCTCGGACGCGATGGTGCCGCCGCAGGCGACGACGGCAACCCGCGGTTTCGCCCCGCCGTCGGCCGCGGTCCGTCCCCCGTTCCGCGCTCCGCGTTCCGCCGTCGGCTCCGTGTCCGTCATACCTCCTCGTTCTCCCGGAGGACCAAAGCGATTGGTCCCGCGGCAGCCGCGCCGGACCCGGTGCCGATCGGGGCCGACCGGCGGTCGTCCGCTCGGCTCTCGCGATCACGAGAGAAAAGGATTAGAGAGACGTATAAACAGTTAAAATGATTTTGTGCCCGTGTTAAAACGTTCGTAACCCGTCGAGAAACGTGGTGAAATTCCGCGAACCCTCTGCTGGATATATGTGGTCCCCAGACATACACGAAACTGTCAATGTCTATCCCCGCCCCCACGCGCCTCGCCTCCGGCCGACAGGTCGCCGGGCTGATGACCGGCACCCTGAAAGCCGCCGCCTTCTGGGCCGCGATCGCCATCCCTGCCACGTACCCCGCCCTGCTGTACTCGGGGCTCGACGGCGGCACCGGACGGCTGTTCGTCGCCCTGCTGTTCGCGAACGCGCTGGCGCTCGCGCTCGGCCACGACTACAAGCGCTGACCGCGGACCGGCAGCGCCGAGGCGTCGCCCTCCAGACGCACCGAATCGTCCGACCACGCCCTCCCTCCCGCGCCGTCATTTGACTGCCGTCATCGCGTTCGCCGCCGTCGGCCTCCCGTCCGGTCTCGAAGCGCTTACCCACGGGCCGACCCGACCTCCCGTATGACCGACGAGACGCACGTCGAGTGGCGCGACTGGGGGCCCGAGGCGTTCGCCGAAGCCGACGAGCGGGACTGTCCGGTGCTCCTCTCGCTGTCCGCCACCTGGTGTGAGGGCTGTCACGAGATGGACGCCGTCACGTACGCCGAGCCCCGGATCGCCGCCAACGTCAACGAGGGGTTCGTCCCGGTCCGCGTCGACGTCGACCGTCTCCCGCGCGTGCGAGAGCGGTACAACATGGGCGGGTTTCCGACCACGGCGTTCCTCACGCCCGACGGCGAACTGCTCACCGGCGCGGGCTACCTCGACGTCGACGGGATGCGGCAGGTGCTGGAGTCCGTCCGCCAGATGTGGGCCGATAAGGGGCGCTCGGGGGGGAGAGTGCCGCGCGCGCTCGACGCCGACCTCCCGCCCCGCGGGGAGCTGACCGACGCGATCGAGAGCCACCTCGCCGGGCAGGTGGAGGTGAAGTACGACGAGGAGCACGCCGGCTGGGGGACGGACGCGAAGTTCCCGCTTCCCCGCACCGTCGAGTTCGCGCTGAAGCGCGACCGCGATCGCGCCCTCCGGACGCTCGACGCGGTTCGCGACCACCTCGCCGACGACGTCGCCGGCGGCTTCTTCCGGTTCGCCGGGACCCGCGACTGGGGCGACGTCGCCTACGAAAAGCCGATCGACACGAACGCGGCGGTCACGCGCGCGTTCGCGAACGCCTACCTCTACACCGGCGACGAGGCGTACCTGGGGCCCGCGACCGACGCGGTCGACTTCCTCACCGACGACCTCTGGACCGGCTACGGCGTCGGCGGGAGCCTCGGGCCCGGGCTCGGTCGCGCCTACTACGCCGCGCCCGCCGACGACCGCGCGGATCTCGACCCGCCCCGCCGCGACCTCACCGTCTTCGCGGGCGGGAACGCGCTCGCGGCCGACGCGTTGCTCGCGGTCGCCGCGTACACCGACGACGAGCGTGCCCGCGAGTACGCCGACCGGATCCTCGACGGTCTCGAACGCGACCTGATCGACGCCGACACCGGCGAGGTGACCCGCTACCGCGGCAGCGACGAGGTCGGCGAGTCGGACTTGCTCGACGACGTCGCTCGCGTCGTGAGCGCGTACGTGCGGGCGGCCGGCGTTCTCGGTGATGGAGCCGACGTCGCCCGCGCGGTCGCGGACCGAGCGATCGATCGACTTCACGTGGACGGCTCCTTCGTCGACGGACCGCGGTCGGGGCCGGGCCTGCTCGACCGCCCCTTCCGTCCCCTCGACGGCAACGTCGAGATGGCGACCGCGCTACTCGACTTGGCCGCGCTGACCGGCGAGGACCGCTACCGCGAGGTCGCCCGCGAGACCGCGGCGTCGTTCGCCGGGGCCACGGAGCGGCTTGGCATGCAGGTCGCCGGTTATGGGAGCCTCGTCGGGCGCCTGCTCCGCGGCACCACCGTTATCGCGGTCGGCGACGAGCCGGGGAGCGACCTCCACCGCGCGGCCTGGCGAGTCGCCGACCACGAGAAGGTTGTCGCCCCGAACGCCCACGCGGAGGGGTCGCTGGCGCCGCGGTCGGTCCCCGCGGGGTCGGCGCTTGTCGTCGCCGGCGACGCGGTCTCCGAGCCGGCGGAAACGCCGGACGAGTTGATGCGGCGAGTCGCCGAGACCGCGGAGTAGGACGCGGTATCCGTCGTTGTCGTCCGCCTTCGGTCGTCTGCGTCGATTCGATCGATCGTCCGGTAGCCGCGGAGCGCCGCTCACCACCGCACCCGCGTGTAAACGGGCGACGTGTTTATGTCAATGCCGCGTGATCGGATGGTATGGCATCTCTCCGGGATCTGGGGCTCTCCGAGTACGAGGCGCGCGCCTACCGCGCGCTGCTACGCACCGGGCCGACGACCGCGAAGGACCTCTCGCGGGCCAGCGAGGTCCCCATGGGACGCGTGTACGACGTGCTCAACAGCTTGGAGCAGCACAACCTCGTCCGGAGCCAGGCCGCCAGTCGGCCGAAGAAGTACGCGGCGGTCGAGCCCGACGCCGCGCTCGACCGCCTGCTCGACGAGAAGAAACGCGAGCTGGAGACGCAGGTGGAGCAGTACGAGGAGGTGGTCGCGGACCTCTCGACGGAGCTCGACGCGGGGGAGCCGGTGGACGGCCAGTTCTGGACCGCGGCCGTCGGCGCGGAGGAGGCGACGGACCTCCTCTTAGAGCGGATCGCGGCCGCCGAGCGCCGGATGGTCGTCGTCGTCGGGGCGCCCGCGACCGGCTTCGACCTCGGCACGATCGGCGAACAGGTGGCCGCTGAGTTGGAGTCGGCACTGGAGCGTGGCGTCGAGATACGGGTGTTGCTGTCGCCGGAGACGGTCGATGCGCTGCCGCGGAGCGTCGGTCGGCGGTACACCGCGGAGCTCTCCAACATGGAGGGGTTCGAGGTCCGAACGACCGCGGGCGTCGACGGCACGTTCAACGTGTTCGACGGGATCGAGGTGTGTATCGAAGTGCCGCACCCGCTCTCGGGGGACGAGCCGTTCGCGATGATCGACGTGAAGGACGCGGAGTTCGCGACGAGCGTGAGCGAGGAGTTCGAGCCGCGGTGGGCGGAGTCGGATCCGCTGTCGTTCGGGTGAGTCGGCTCTACTCACGACTCACCGACGCACTCTGATCTAGCTCCGGTCAATACAACACGGACAGCGACCGCTGACTAGGCGTGTGAGCGTCTGGAAAAACAGACTTCCGGCCATCGCTGCAAACGAGGGCAGAAGTAGTCGTTAGTTGCGGACGAGGTTCGTCGCGCGAGGTCCCTTGGGGGACGATTCGATGTCGAACTCGATCTCCTGACCCTCTTCGAGGTCCGGACCGCCAACATCCTCCATGTGGAAGAACACGTCCTCGTCGTCGTCGAGATCGCCGTCGTCAGTCGAAATGAAACCGTAGCCGCCAGTATCGTTGAAGAAATCAACTTTTCCGTTTGCCATTGCAATCAAACGTACAGTCCTTTGGGGCATAACGCTTCCGAACGTCACGGTACCACGGCTCTCGATTTACCTCGTACTTTTCAGTGATCAACTGTTTCGGACGAAACGCGTCCGAAGAAGGGGAGCGCAGCAGAGCCGGGACCCCATGACCGTTCCGCGAGCGAGGGCCAGTCCGCGCCTACCGCGCGTTTAGCTCGGCCCGCAGGTTGCCCATCGTGACCTCGCGCTCGGCGTGGGCGTTGTGCTGGTGGATCGACTCGTCGTTCGACTGCTTCATGCGGACCACGGCGTCGTCCGGGAGGTGGTCGAACTCCTCGACCGTCCCCTCGGCGAGCGCGCGGACGCAGTCCTCGACGAACTTCGCGTCGGCGTGGGCCTCGTAGGTCATGTGGTCCTCGTCGGGGCGCTTCGCCATGTTGTAGATCCGCGCGCTCATCGAGTCGCGGGCGACGTCGATCAGGTCGCGGAGGTCGAGGTCGGGGTGGCCGTCGGTGGTGACGGTGAGCGTCGCGTGGCCGCGCTGAGAGTGGCCCGGCTGCGGGACGGCGTCGAGGAACTCCTCGGTCGTCTCCTCGTCGACGCCGAGGTCGGCGAGCTTCTCGCGGGCGCGAGACTCGCTCATCCCCTGCGAGCAGGGGCAGACGGTCATCCCGGTGACCTCCGCGCCGATCTCCTCGCGGGTGCCCGCCTCGGTCGCGGTCGCGCTGGCGACGATCGTCGACGTGCTCTGCGTCTCGATCCCGGACGCCGGCGTGTCCTCGCGGGTGACGAGCTCCGCGGTCATCGACACCTCGGCCGTGCTGGTGTAGTCGTGCTTCTCAAGGAGCCGCTCGGCGGCGTCCCCGCAGACGTCCTCGACGCGGTACGCCTCCTCGCGGGTGATCTCTTCGAGGATCTCGTCGACCGTCGCGAGGTTCCGAGACATGTCGATCCCCTTGCGTCCGCTCGGGAGGTCGACGAACACTTCGAACTCCGCCATGAGAACGATGGGGCGTTTGTCCCCGCGGGCGAGCTTGACGAGCTTCTCCACGCCGGTGACGCCGACCTGCGAGAGCCCGACGGTGACGTCGGGTGCCGACGCCTGCACGTCCGGCAACTGGTGACTCATTATAAACACGCTAGGGAACTCCCGGGATTAGCACTTTCGATAGGGGGTCTTCCATAGGGTACTTTTCGCGCCCGTCGCGGGGGTTTCGGAGCGTTTCGGACCCCCCGCTCTGTGGTCGCTGTCGCCGGGGGGTCGGAAGTGCTGTCGCCGGGGGATCCGAAGGCGGTCGTCGCCGTGAGATCCCCCGCTCGCGACGGCGCCACCGCCGTGTGGTACCCGCTCTCGGGCGGCGGCCGTAACGCACCATTTATACCTGCGGCAGCGGAACGTAGCCCAAGACCATGCCGAGTTCCAATGGGCCCCAGAAGGCGACCCGCGACAAGCTCTCGAACAAACCGCGCGACCGCGGCACGTCGCCGCCGCAGCGAGCCATCCAAGAGTTCGAGTCGGGCTCGCAGGTCCACCTCAAGATCGACCCCAGCGTGCAGGAGGGTCGCTTCCACCCGCGCTTCGACGGCCGGACCGGCACCGTCGTGGGCAAGCAGGGCGCCGCGTTCAAAGTCGAGATTTCGGACGGCGGGAAGACGAAGACGCTCATCGTCCGCGCCGCCCACATGAGCGCCCAGCAGAACTGAGATGACGATCTTCAAAGAGAAGGTCGACGAGGAGTACGTCACCGTCTCCGAGGCGAAGGAGGTCCTCGTGGACATCGAGGCGGAGCGCGCCCAGGACGAGGAACGCGACCTCCGCTACGAGCTCGCTCGCGCGATCGAGCACGTCAACCGGTTCGCCCGGCTCGACGCCGAGGAGTCCCGCGAGCTCGTCGAGGAGCTGACGGAACTGGAGCAGATCGACGTCCCCACCGCCGTGAAGATCGCCGACCTCCTCCCCGAAGACCGCACCGAGCTGCGCTCGGTGTTCGCCCAGGAGCGCTACTCGCTCGACGGCGACGAGCTCGACGACGTGCTCAACATCGTCGCGAAGTACGCCTGAGACGCGCGGAGCACGTCGTTTCGGATTCGGCCCCCTTCGATCGTCGGAACTTCTTCAAACCACCAGCCGCTCGCTTATAAGCAGTTGTCTGTGTTCCAACTGTGAACACTTCCAAAGTCCCAGCCGCGAGGCGCTTCGCGCCTCTGGCAGCCGGCGACGGAGCCGCCGGCGACTGCCCCTTTGAGTCCTCCCCGACCGCGACCGCACCCAGCCTCATACCTCCCCAGCCTCGTCGGCCGGCGCTTACGAGCGCCGGCCGACTCCCTCGCGCGTGCACCTCGCGGGCCGGCGGCCCGCTCGCAGGCACGCGCCACCGCACTTGTCTGTGATGGAACACGCTGATCTCGTCGCCAGTCGGATCCGCTCGCTCGGATCGACCGACGAAACCCCGGAACCCCTTTGAACGGCCGCGACGACGGTATCTGTATGATCGACGAGACCGTCGCCGAGATCCGGGCGATGCGGACTCACAGCACGTCGGCGGTGGCCGTGAAGGCGACGCGCGCGCTCGCGGAACTGCTCGACCGCGAGTACGTGACGGTCGACGAGTTCGAGCGCGACCTCGAACACAACGCGGGCGTGCTTCGCCGGTCGAACCCCTCTCACGCCGCGCTTCACAACGCGATGCGCGACGTCGAGCGCTCCATCATCGGCGAGCCGACCAGCGTCGAGGACGCCAAACAGCTGCTGCAGGAGACCATCGACCGCGTCGCCGACGACATCGAGACGGCGAAGGGGGAGGCCGCCGCCAACGCGGCCGAACGCATCGAGGACGGCGACACGCTGTTGGTCCACGACTACTCGACGACGGTGCTGGAGTCCATCGAGAACGCCGCCCGCGACGGCGCGCACCTGACCGTCTACGTCACGGAGGCGCGCCCGCGCACGCTCGGCCGCAAGACGGCGCGCGTCCTCGCCGGGATACCCCGCGTCGACGTCCACATGGTCGTCGACAGCGCGATGGGGTACGCCCTGCGCGACTGCGACCGCGTCCTCCTCGGGATCACCTGCATCACCGGCGGCACCTACTACAACCGGATCGGAACGTTCCCCGTGGTCGTCACCGCGCGCGAGCTCGAGGTGCCGGTGACCGCGGTCGGCTCGGGCGCGAAGACGATCGAGGAGTTCCGGTTCGAGAACGAGTTCCGCGACGCCGTCGAGGTGATGCGCGAACCCGTCGAGGACGTCGAGATCGAGAACCCGAGCTACGACGCCACCCCGATCGGGATGATCGACACCGTGATCACCGACGACGGCGTCGTCGAGTAGCCGGACCGTCCGCTTCTCGGGACCGCTTCCGACGCGCCTTACCCCTCGTCAGGTGAGCCCGATCAGCAGCGGCGCGAGGAATCGTCTTCTTTCCGCCGTGAATCGGACGTAAGTGCTTTGTGTGTGCACCGTGTTAACGGATCCAATGAGCGTGTATTCGGGCTCCGCCAACGCCTTCCGGATCCCCAGCGCGGACCCGGCGGCGACGGGGGAGTGCACGACCCTCTCGTGTGAAGTCGGCGCGGCGGCGACCGAGCCGACCGTCGTCGTCGGGGCGGTCGTCGTCGGGCTCGCGGCGTTCCTCGCGTTCGCGTACGTCCGCGAGGCGGCCGACGCCGGCCAGCACGAGCAGCGGCGCGTCCTCGCGGAGCGCGACGCGTTCGAGGAGTTCGCTGACCGCGTCTCCGCGCTCGATCCGGCGCCGACCGGATCGACGCCGTCGGGATTCGACGGACAGATGGCGGCGGTTCGCACGGTCGACCGCGCCGACGGTGACGTCAAACTCAGGCGCGTGCTGGCGGCGTACCGCGACACGGTGATGTCGGTGCCGCATTACAGGGAGGAGTACGACGAGACGGTCCCGGAGAGCCTCGCCGCGGAGCTGGGTCCCGACACGGCGACGGCGCTGGCGTCGAACGGCACCCTGTCCGAGGCGGCGCAGTCGGCGCTCGTCAGTCGGAGCCGACACGCGGCCGACGCGCGCTCCTCGCTCGCCGAGGCGATCGGCGAGGAGATCGAGGCGTTGCGGTCGTTCGAGAACGACCTCTCCTGCGTCGACCGCCGCCGCCGCCGGCTCCTCGAACACCTCGACGGGGTCTCCGGGGCCGGCACCGACGCGGCGATCGACGTCTGGAGGCGGCTCGAAGAGCTCGAACGCGAGTGCGACGGGATCGCCGCCGAGCGACAGGAGGCGCTCACGGACCCGCCCATGACGCCGGACTCCGCGGTCGACGTCGACGGGGAGCACGCCTTCTACGAGTACCTGTACGAGCCGACGGACGGGCCTCGCTACCCCGTGTTGGCGCAGGTCTCCGAGCTCGCGGAGCGGATACGCTCGGACCGGGACGGCGTCGCGAGCCGGCTGGCTGGCGGGCGGTAGGCCGGGCGGTCGGAACGGAGTGCGGGCAGACGGTTAGTCGGGCGAACCGAGAGCGGTGCTCCGGACGGGCGACGCTCCGAACGGGCGGCGCCCCAGATGGACGGCGCCCGCGACGGGGGCGACGCGGCCGACGTGCCCGTCCCGACGTTGCGCCACTGCTTGACGTGATACTACGTGTGTAGTGCACGCTCGATTGACATGCCATACACGTCGACACAACGGAGATGCCCCCGTAGCCGTTGCATACATCCACGCACATGACACCGGACATCGTCGACACCCTCTGCTGGAATATCGTTACGACCGTCGCGGACGAACGCGGTATCGAACCCGAACGGATCGACGACCGACTGTACGACGTCCTCGACGTCGAATCGCTCGCGCGCCTCGTCGAGCAGGCCCAACGCAGCGACTCGATGGACCTCTCCGTCTCCTTCCGGATGGCCGGCTGCTTCGTCACCGTGACCGGGGACCGAACCGTCCGGGCGAGCGCTCCGAGCTAACCCGCGACCGGAACCGAACGCCGGACCGCTCTCACCGGACTATCTCCCCGCGTTCCGCGTCCACGGGAAGCGCGCCGAGGACGCGCTCCGCGGCCCCGCCGGTCCCGTAGGGGTTCTCCCACTCGCCGTCCGACTCGAGCGCCTCGGTCACCGAACGGCAGACGCCGTCGGGATCGCGCGCACCGAGCCGATTCGCGCCAACCTCCGTCGTCTCCGACCGCTCGGTGGCGTTCTGCACGGTCACGCACGGGGTCCCGAGGATACACGCCTCCTCCTGCACGCAACTCGAGTCCGTGACGACGGCCGCGGACGCCGACAGGAGCCGCACGAACGCGGCGTATCGCCGCGGCTCGACGGTCCGAACCGGGGCGGGTCCGTCGGGGACGACCTCCCCTGAGCGCTCGCGAGCACGCGGACGAACCGGACGGACGACCTCCAAGCCGTGGGCGCTCCCGGCACGGGCGGCGCCGTCGAGAACCGCACGGAAGCGCCCCGGGTCGTCGGCGTTCCCCCGCCGGCGGACGTCGACGAGAAGGAACCCGCCCGCTCGGAGCCCGAACTCGTCGAGCACCTCGCGCTCCGGGCGCGAGCGGTCGCGGACGCGTTCGAGGGCGTCGACCGCCGTGCTCCCGGTGACGGTGATCCGCAGCTCCGTGACGCCCTCGCGGACGAGATACCACCGGGCCTTCTCCGTCGTGGCGAACAGGTAATCGGCGACGTGATCCGCGATCACTCTGTTCGTCTCCGCCGGCGCCGACCGGTCGAAGCTCCGGAGCCCGGCCTCGACGTGGGCGACCTTCGGACGCATCTTGCTCGCGGCGACCGCGCCGGCCAGGGCGCTGTTCGTGTCCCCGTGCACGACCGCGACCGCCGGGTCGGTCTCCGCGAGCGCCCGCTCGATCGCGGCCAGCATCGTCCCGGTCTGTCTCCCGTGCGGGCCCGAGCCGACGTCGAGCGCGATATCGGGGCTCGGGACGTCGAACCCGTCGAACACCGACCGTTCGAGCGTCTCGGCTCCGTGCTCTCCCGTGTGTATCACCGCGTGGTCCACGCCGCGTCGTTCGCACGCCCGGATCACGGGCGCGAGCCTGACCGCCTCGGACTCGGTGCCGAGCACGAACGCGACCTCCGTCATCGCCCGTCGGCCTCCGTGCCGTCGCCGGTCGTTCCGCCGTCGTGAGCCACGTCCAGTCCTCGGTCCTCGTTGGCGGCCCCGAAGCGACCGCTCCCGTCGATCCCGACCGAGCCGATGTCGTGAACCAGTCCCTCGTTTTCCGAGACGTCGAGCCACGTCCCGAATAACACCAACAGGAGTCCGAGGGTCGCGACGACGAACGACACCATTCCGCCGAGGAACGTGTCGACGCCGGCGCTCCACACGGAGTAGCCGCCGGCGGTGACGCCGGCGAGCAGCACGACCGCACCCAGCGAGTAGCACGCCGCCAGCGGATGGAACCGCCGGAGGACGTACGACCGGCCGATCCGGGTGAGGAAGTTCCGCGCGATCAGCGCCGAGAGGCGCGGGACGAACGTCGAGTATTGGATCGTGCTCCGCTCGTCGCCGTACCGCGCCGGGTGAGAGACGTCGGCGATCGGCTGCCGGTTCACGTTTAGCGCGAACAGGAGGTCGTTGAGGAAGCCGTACCGGTCGTACAGTCGGTCGAAGCGGACGATCTGGAGTCCCTCGTTTGAGATCGCCGTGAACCCGTTCTGCGGGTCGGACAGCTCCCAGTAGCCGCTCGAAACGCGCGTCAGCATGGTGAGCAGGAGGTTCCCGAACAGCCGCCAGCGCGACATCGAGGCGAAATCGCGGCTGGACCGGAGCCGGTTCCCCTTCGCGTACGTCACCTCGCCGGCCGCGACCGGCTCGATGAGCCGCTCGAGGTGTGCGGGGTCCATCTGACCGTCGCCGTCCATGACGGCGACCACGTCCATTCCGTCGTCGAGCGCGCGAGCGTAGCCCGTCTTCACCGCCGCGCCGGCCCCGCGATTCCGCTCGTGTCTGATCGGCACCACCCGGGTCTCCTCCCCGGTTCCGCCCGTCCCGTTTTGAGTCGCCGCCCGTTCGTTCCGGCGCCTTGCGTGTTCGCGTATCTCCTCCCACGTCTCGTCGGTCGACGCGTCGTCGATCGCGTAGATCCGGTCGACGTAGCGGGGGATCGTCTCGATCACCTCGCCGACGTGACCGCCCTCGTTGTACGCCGGGACGACGACCCCGACGGCGTTGCCGTCGTACATCGTCACTCTCGCCCCTCGACGCGGTCCGCGTATCGGTCCGCTCCGTGTCGGGGGGGCAGAGTCCGTCGGTTCCGCTTCGTTCGAAGCGTGCTAGTTGTCATTATCGGAGGCTTCGTATCGGTCCCCGGGTCGAGTCCGCGCTCGGATCCTCCCGGCGGCGCATACCACGACAAGACGCTGACACGGGCTTTGTTATACACTGCCTCACCCACCGGTATCGCCCGAATTCTCCCACGGTTCCGGTGCGGAGCCGCCCGCCGCGGCCCTCGCCGTCGACCGATCGTCGTTCGCCGCGTTTCCGTCGTCTTCGTCTGTTTCCCGGACGGTCACCCGCTGCGCGTGACGTGTCGATCCGCGATCGTTTCGGGACCGACGCTCGGCTCTGATCGCCTCGCTTCAGTCATCCGCTCGCGTCGATCCGGGGGACCGCTCGGAGTCGGGGGCCCGCTTCGCTCGTCGCCGTCTCGGCATAAAAGCGGGCAATCAGGCAGAGAATAGCGCCGATATGGGGGTGATAACAAACTAAGTATGGGTTGATCGGGTACCCATTCAGCCAAGCCAATCGCAGGAACCCTGTCCGTCGTCCGCGCGCGAAGCGGAGTTTTGAACCCATGGAGGAAATCACGAAAGACGAGGTGTTCGAGGTGTTGAGTAGTTCGCGGCGACGGCTGATCCTGTACCATCTCCACCGGCGCGGCGGCGAGGCGGTGCTGCGGGACCTCGCGAGCGACACGGCCGAGGCCGAGAGCGAGGACGAGGTCGACGACGACATCGTCAAGCGGTTCTACATCTCGCTGTACCAGACGCACGTTCCGAAGCTCGAGGAGGTCGGCCTGGTCAGGTACGACAGCGACACGAAGACGGTGTCGCTGACGGACCGGATCGAAGAGGTCGAAGCGATCCTAGAGACCGAGTCGGAGCCCGGCAGACGATGGCCGGTGTACTACGGAGCGCTCGCGATCGTCGGCAGCGCGCTCGCCGTCGTCCAGTTGGTAGGGATCGCCCCGCCGGTGACGAGCGTCGCGTTCGCCGCGGCGCTGCTGTTGCTCGCGGCGTTCCAGTACTACGAAACGGAAGTCAAACAGCGGGAGTACCACTTCCTCGCGCAGCTCGTCAGCGACTGAGCCCGCGCTCGCGGTCAGCCCGCGTACTGCAGGGCGACGATCGCGAGGATGCCGACGACGCTGAGCAGCGTCCACGTCGCGGCGGGCACCGCGGCGAGCGGGCCGAGACCGACGGCGCCCGCCGTGACGAGGACGGTGACGCAGCCCGCAACGGCGGGGACCGCCCACGTCCGCTCCCTCTCCTCCGCGTCCTCCCGGTCGTCCTCGTCGAGGTCCATGTACTCCAACAGCTGCGCGACGGACGCCTGCAGCTCGATCGTCCCGCGGTTCTTGTCGTAGTCGATCACCCCGAGCGAGTCCATCTTCGGGAGGTGACACTGGTAGAGCCCGATGTAGACGCGCTTCCGCTGGTCCGAGGAGAGCTGCCGGACGGTGGTGTCGTTCTCCTCCGCAGCGATGTGCTCGGCGAGGTCGTTTAGCACCGACTCGCCGTCGTTCTCCCGTAGGAAATGGATAACCATCCGTCGCCGCCGGTTCTTCAACAGGTCGAATATTTCACCTTTGGTTAACTCCGCGCCGTCCGAGCGCGATGTCTTTCCGATGTCGTCGAGGTTAGCGACGTCCGCTTCCGACGAATCGCGTTCTGTTCCCCCCGTCGGTTGGCTGCCGAGTGACCCTGATTTTCCCGCTGACATCGACAAACGTTACGCATACACCTATCTTAGATATACGGAAATTAATTCTCGATGACCTTACTCGTCGGTGTTATCTCGATATGAGAACGTCGACCGCGACTCGGATCGAATCCGGGTCCTGCTGACGTTTCCCCCGATTAAACTCGTTAACAACGTGTTAATACGCCGGTTGGCGGACCAATCCTCGTCGCTCGTGAGCGCGCGTCCGACCCTCGCGGGTCCGGCCGAGGGTCCACCGCGTGCGGATCGCGCGTTTCGGCCCGTGGACGGACCGGGCGTCGGCCCTCGCGGACGGGCCGCGCGTTCGCCCGGCCACCGCCTCACTCGACCGTGACGCTCTTCGCGAGGTTCCGCGGCTTGTCGATGGCGCGCGAGAGCTCCTCGGCCGCCATGTACGACACCAACTGGAGCTGGACGTTCGCGAGGATACCGGCGACGTCCTGGTGCGTGTCCGGGATCCGAAGCACGTGGTCCGCGTAGTCGTCGATCTTCGCGTTGCTGTCGGCGCTCACGGCGATGATGGGCGCGTCGCGCGCGCTCACTTCCTTGGCGTTGTGCAGCGTCTTGGTGTCGTTTCGTCCCGTGAAGACGGCGAACACCGGCGTGTTCTCGGTGACGAGCGCGAGGGGACCGTGTTTGAGCTCGGCGGCCGAGAACCCCTCCGCGTGGTCGTACGTGATCTCCTTGAACTTCAGCGCGCCCTCGAGCGCCACCGGATGCGCGACTCCCCTCCCGATGAAGAAGTACGACTCGGCGTCCCGGTACGCGGCGGCGACGGACTCCGCGTCCGGCTCGTCGAGGATCTGCTGGACGTCGTCCGGCAGCGCCGCGAGCGAGCTGAGCAGCTCGCTCGACTCGCGCGGGCTCGCGCCGTTCGTGTCGTAGCTCAGCCGCTCGCTGAGCAGGATCAGCGTCGCCACCTGCGAGGAGAACGACTTCGTCGCGGCCACGCCGATCTCCGGGCCCGCGCGGATGTACACGGTGTGCTCGCACTCGCGCGTGATCGTGGACCCGACCACGTTCGTCAGGGCGAGCGTGCGGGCGCCCGTCCCCTGGATGCTCCGTATCGCCGAGAGCGTGTCGGCGGTCTCGCCGCTCTGCGTGACGGCGATGACGAGCGTGCTGTCGTCGACCGGCGGCGGGTTCGACCCGTACTCCCCCGACAGGAACGCCTGCGCAGGCATCCCGCGGTCCGCGAGCAGCGTCGTCGCGTACACCGCCGCGTGGTACGAGGTGCCCATGGCGACGAGGTGCACCGACTCGACCCCGTCGAACGCGTCGTCCGGGAGCTCTTCGAACTCGACGTGGCCCTCCAGCGGATCCATGCGACCCCGGATCGTCTGTCGCAGCGCGGCCGGCTGCTCGTGGATCTCCTTCAGCATGTAGTGGTCGTACCCGCCCTTCCCGGCGTCGTTGGGGTCCCAGTCGACCGTCTCGAACGAGCGCTCCACGGGCTCCCCGTCCGTGTCGGTGATCGCGTGCCCGTCCGGGTGTATCGCGACCACGTCGCCGTCGCGGAGGTAGACCACCTCGTTGGTGTACTCGAGGAACGCGGGCACGTCGCTCGCGAGGTAGTACGCGTCGGACGCGCGGCCGAGCACGAGCGGAGACCCGCTTCGCGTGCCGAACACGGTGTCCGAGCCCTCGAACACCGCGGCGATGGCGTAGCTTCCCGAGAGGCGATCGATCGTCCGTCTGAACGCCTCCTCCGGGCCGTAGCCGGCCGAGCGGAACTCCTCTAAGAGGTGCGGGACGACCTCGGTGTCGGTGTCGCTCGTGAACTCGTGGGTGGACAACTCCTTCTTCAGTTCGGCGTAGTTGTCGATGATCCCGTTGTGGACGACCGCGACCCGATCGAGGCAGTCGGTGTGGGGGTGCGCGTTCGCGTCGGTCGGCGGCCCGTGCGTGGACCACCGGGTGTGTCCGATCCCCGTCGCTCCGCGGACGGCCGACCGGTCGACGGCGTCGCAGAGGACGTCCATCTCGCCCTCGTGTTTCACCACGTCGATCCCGTCGGCCGTCACGGTGGCGACCCCCGCGGAGTCGTAGCCGCGGTACTCCAGGTTCTGGAGCCCGGTGAGGAGCTCCGCGACCGCGGGCCCCTCGCCGACGCGGGCGGTGATTCCGCACATTACGCCACCACCTCCGCGTTCTCGGGGACGTCGCGACGGAGCGCGATACCCGGCGCGACCGTCCCGCGCGGCCCGATCCGACAGCCCGGGGTGATCGTGACGTTGGCGCCGACGGTGGCGCGGTCCGCGACGACGCCCCCGAGCCGACGGTCCGCGTACTCGACCCCGTCGACGACGAGCGTGGCCGAGCGCCCCGGCGATACCGTCCCGTCGCCGATAGTCGCGCCGCCGCCGACGATGGTGTCTCGGAGCAGCGCGTTCGCGCCGACGCGGGAGTCGGGCCCGACGATCGACCCCTCGATCACCGCGTTCTCGCCGACGATCGTACTGGAGAGGAGACAGGTGCCGCCCTTCACGACGGCGCCGGCCGACACCTTGCAGTCCGGTCCGATCAGCACGTTCTCGCCGACGACGGCCGACTCGTGGACCCGCGCCGACTCCTTCACCTGTTCGGTGACGCCGGCGAGCGTCGGATGCGCGTAGAGGATCCGCTCGTTCGTCCGGAGGAGCTCCCACGGGTAGGAGGGGTCGAACCAGACGCCGTTCGGGGTCGCGGCGATCGCGGGACCGTCCAGCTCGGCGATCGCGCCGGTCAGCGGGCGTTCCCCGTCCTCGAACTCCGTCCGGCCGAGCGCGTCGAACACCGATTCGTCGAACGCGTACACGCCGGCGTTGATCCGCGCCGACGCGCCGTCGCCGTGCTCGTCGATCCGATCGACGACCCCGTCTTTCACGCCCACCGTGCCGTACTCGCCGGTTCGGTCGGACGTGACGACCGCGAGGCAGGCGGCGGCGTCCGACTCCGCGTACCGGTCGGCGGTGACCCGCACCATCGTCTCGTCGATGACGTTGTCTCCGTTCACCACGAGGAACTCCCCGTCGACGCGGTCGGCCGCGGCCTCCAGCGCGTGCCCGCTCCCCAGCTGCGTCGACTGCGTGACGTAGGTGAGGTCGACCCCGCGGTAGGAGTTCTCGAACCGGTTCTGGATCCGGTTCCGCCCGTGGCCGACCACGAGGACGACGTGGTCGACGCCGCTGTCGACCACGGCGTCGAGCGGGTACTCCAGTATCGGCCGCCCGGCGACCCGGAGCATCGGCTTCGGCTGGTAGCGAGTGAGCGGCCTGACGCGCCGCCCCTCGCCGGCCGCGAGGACGACCGCCTGTTCGAGGGCACTCATCTCTTCACTCCGGCGGCGCGTGCCGGTGCCCGACGAGCGGCGCCGTCGGCGCGACTGACAACGCTGCCGACGCCCACGTCTGACTGCGCTTTCGCACCGTGGAGGACGTATCTATCCATGCCCACCCTTGTCACACGGGCGACCATTGTAATGCGGAACCTTTCGCGACCGACCGAGCGGGACGGCGGGACCCGAAAGCGTCGGCCGACGGTTATGACCGTCCTACCGCGGCCGCCGTCCCGACCCGCACGCCGGCCGTTGGTCGGTGCGATCCGGCGCGATCGATTCGCGACCGGTCAGGCGCGCTCGCACGACGGGGTATGGGGGGTTCGGATCGGTACACCGTCGCAACCGGGGTTCGGATCGGTACAACGCCGGACCGAACACCGCCGGAGATCCGTTACGGACGGCCGCTCGGTCACGGAGTCGAATTATCTCACTGTTACCCTCGGGCCGGTCGGAAAAAGAACAAATTAATTCGGAGTTTACGGCTGCTAACAAACTACCTAGACTTCTGAATGCGAAATATGGCTCCGAAAATTTCGGTGATCATCCCCACGTATTACCGGAACGATGTCCTTCCGGAAGCGATCGAAAGCGCGCTGAGCCAAGAGTACGAGCCGGTCGAGGTGATCGTCGTCGACGACTCGGGGGAAGGAGCTGCAGAGCCGGTCATAGAGGAGTACGACGAGGTCCGGGGGGTGATCCGCGAGGAGAACGGCAACTGGAAGGCGGCGTTGACGACCGGCATCCGGTCGTCGACGGGTGAGTACATCCAGTTCCTCGACGACGACGATCGGCTCTTCGAGGGCAAACTGACGAAGACGGCAGCGGTGCTTCGGGAGAACCCGGAGGTCGGCGTCTCCTACTGCGGCGTCCTCAGGGGCGACGAGCGATGCTACCCGAAGCCCAACGTGTCCGGCGATTTCTTAGAAGAGGCGCTGGCCTTCCAGACGTTCCCGATGTGGACGGGATCGATGCTGATCGAGCGCGAGGTGTTACTCGACTGCCTCCCGCTCGCGGGGATGGGCGAAGACGACGATCTCGACATCGAACTGGGCGATACCGACCTGAAGATCGAACTGGCCCGACGGACGAAGACCGACTACGTCGACGAGATCCTGGCGTTTTACCGACAGGAAACGAACGACCGATGGACGGGTCCGCGCCGATTCAGAAAAGTGAAACAGAACGTGGAGCACCAGCGGGAGCTGTACGATCGGTACCCGTCGATCCGGAGAGAGCTCCTCGCCTCTTGGCATGAGAAGCAGGCCGTCTACTGGCTCGAAGAGAAGGCGTGGTCGCACAAGCCGGTCTCTAACTTCCTCCGCGCCGCCTACTGCTCGGAGGCGCCCGCGGACAAGGTCAAGTACGGCGCCGGGGCCGTAGTCTCGCTGCTCGGCCGTCCGGGCTGGCATCTCGCCGAGTCCATTCGCTATTCCTTCTCGCACGACGAGCGGCGTCACACCGTGAGTTAGCGGCATCTTACTAACAACCCTTATCGACAATACGTGAGTACGATGCCGGATATACCTCTCCGCAAGAAACTTCATGGGCTCTATCTGATCGCATCATACAGACCGCGGTTCACCGCCGCGATCGTCGGGTTCGGCGTGTTGACCGCCCTGCTCGAAGGCGTCGGCGTGACGCTGATCGTCCCGCTGATCGAGGTCGCCCAGTCGTCCGGTGCTCCCCCCGACGGCGGGATCGCGGGACTGTTCGCCCGCATCTACCAGCTACTCGGGCTTCCGTTCACGGTCGGATCCATCGTCCTCGGTGTCGGGATCGTGCTCACAGTGCGGTACCTGTTCACGTTCCTATCCGAGTGGGCGCGCGTGCACCTGCGGACTCACTACGTCTCCGACCTTCAGACTCGCGGCTTCGAGAACACGCTGGACGCTCGGATCGCGTACTTCGACCGCGAGGGCTCCGACGACATCCTCAACGCGATCGTCACGCAGGCGCAGAAGGCCGGCGAGGCGATCGAGGCGTTCGTCCGCGTGTTTCAGCGAAGCATGCTTATCCTGATGTACCTCGCAATCGCGCTGTACCTCGCCCCGCTGTTGACGATCCTTTCGGCGGGCTTTGTCGGTTTATTGACCTTCGGGCTGCGAAACACGATCGAGTCGGCGTACACCATCGGCGACCGCATCGCCGACGCCAACGAGAAGATACAGCAGGCCGTCCAAGCCGGCACGCAGGGTATTCGAGAGGTGAAGACGCTCGGATACGACTCCGAGCTACGAGCGGACTTCGCTGACGCGATGAATCAGTACGTCGGGTCGTCTATCCGAGTGAAACGGAACGAAGCGCTGATCGGGAACGCGTACAACCTCTCTATCGCGCTGCTGATATTCGGGCTGATATACGCCGCGTTCGTGTTCACGAGCATGTCGTTCGGCGTTCTCGGGGCGTTCCTGTTCGTGATGTTCAAACTCGGGCCCGCGGTGAGCGGCACGAACAAGCGGTTCTACCAGCTCGAAGGGATGCTTCCGCACCTCGTCCGCACCGAGGAGTTCATCGAGAACCTGCGACAGAATCCGGAGATCGAAGGCGGAGACGAACCCGTGCCGGCCGATCCCTCCCCGATCGAATTCCGGGACGTCTCCTTCTCGTACGAGGGAACCGAGGACGTGCTCTCGAACGTCTCCTTTCAGATAGACAACGGCGAGTTCATCGCGTTCGTCGGCGAGTCCGGAGCGGGGAAGTCGACTATCGCCTCGCTGCTCGTGAGACTGTACGAGCCTGACTCCGGACAGATCCTGGCCGGCGGCCGGCCGGTGAGCGCGTACGACATCGATGAGTGGCGGTCGCGAGTGGCGTACGTCCGGCAGAACCCGTTCATTTTCAACACGACGCTCGAGGGGAACCTCCGTATCGCGAACCCGCGCGCCAGCCGACGGGAGCTGGAACGCGTCTGCGAGATCGCTCAGGTCACGGAGTTCGTCGACGACCTCCCGAACGGCTACGAGACCGAACTCGGTGACGACGGCGTTCGCCTCTCGGGCGGGCAGCGACAGCGCGTCGCGCTGGCCCGCGCGCTGCTGGAGGACGCTGATGTCCTGGTTCTCGACGAGGCGACGAGCGACCTCGACACGAACATCGAGGCCAGGGTGCAGGCCGGCATCGAGTCGATGGACCGCGACTTCATGACGCTCGCCATCGCCCACCGGCTCTCGACGATCAGCGATGCCGACCGGATCTATACGGTCCAAGCCGGCGAGATCGTCGAGCGGGGCGAACACGAGTCGCTCATCGAGGAGGAGGGCCAGTACGCGGAACTCTACTCCGCGCAGTGAGACACGCCATCGCCGCCGGTCGAACTTCCGGTCACGGGGATCTCCCATCGCTCGGTCTCGTTGCGACGGCGGACCGCTATTTCGGCGGTCTGTAACCCCGCACCGACGATTCGTGCGGTTTCGTCCGAATTTTGGTGGTGCTAACGGCTGTTTTCAAGAGATTAACTTTGACCGTTTCGTCGAATGGGGAACCAACTGAGTGAGACGGTAATATGAATCCCATCCTCGTATCATCTACAGGTCTCTCGCCAGATCCCGTGGAGAACCGATCGTGAAGAGCCGCCTCCGCGAGCTTCTCGCGGCGGTCGTTCCGGGCGGATCGATCCTGCAACGCACCGTCCGGAGCGGCGCGTGGTCGGGAGCGATCAAGGTGTCGAGCCGGTTCCTGCAGATCCTGATGCTGATCGTCCTCGCGCGCCTGCTCTCGCCTCGGCAGTTCGGCCTGGTCGGGATCGCGCTGCTCTCGCTGAGCGCGACGCGACGGTTCTCGCAGATCGGCCTGAACTCGGCGCTGATCCAGCACGAGGACGAGAACGTCGACACGTACCTCGACACGACGTGGTGTCTCGAAATGGCCCGCGGAGCCGTGATATTCGGGGCGCTCTTGCTCCTCGCTCCCGTCATCGCGGGCCTCTTCGACGAGCCGTCCGCGACGCCGCTGATCCGCGTCATCGGGACCGGGCCGCTCCTGTACGGACTCCGGAACCCCGGCGTGATCTACTTCCGGAAGGACCTCGAGTTCCACAAGCAGTTCGTGTATAAGGTCAGCGGCGGATTCGTCCAGTTCCTCGTCGGCGTCGGGTACGCGCTGGTCTCGCCGACGGTGTGGGCGCTCGTGTTCGCGTACATCTCGGCGGACGTCTTCCGGTTCGGACTCTCGTATTTCATTCACGACTACCGACCGTGGCCGTCGTTCGACGTCTCGGCCGCGAAGGAGCTGGTCGACTACGGGAAGTGGATCACGGCCTCATCGATCCTCTATTTCCTGTACCAACAGGGCGACGACGCCTTCGTCGGGTGGTTCATCTCCGCGACGGCGCTCGGATTCTACCAGTACGCGTATCGGATCGCCGACACGCCGTCCTCGGAGGTGTCGGAGATCCTCGCCAGCGTCAGCTTCCCCGCGTACTCGAAGCTCCAAGACAGCCCGGCGGAGCTCCGCGAGGCGCTGCTCGCGACGACGCGGGTCACGGGGTTCGTCACGATTCCGATGGCACTCGGCATCGCGCTCATCGCCCCGAGCTTCGTCCCGGTCGTCCTCGGCGACGATTGGACCCGGATGATCCGTCCGATGCAGCTGCTGGCGCTGTACGGACTGTTCCACTCGATCACGCGGAACTTCGGGTCCGTGTTCAAAGCGCTCGACCGCCCGGACATCGTTGCGAAGATGTCCGCCATCCGGGTCGCTTGCATCGCCGTGCTGATCTGGCCGGCCGCCGAGCGGTTCGGTCTCGAGGGGGTCGCGCTCACGGTCGTCGGCGTGTACGCGTTCCCGATGCTGCCGCTCGACGTGTACTTCGTCTCGCGACTCACGGGGGTGGACGCGACGGCGTTCTTCCGGGAGTGGTTCTACCCGCTGGTCGCCGCGAGCGTCATGTTCGGCGGCCTCTGGACGGCACGCGGGATGGCCGAGACGAGCCTCCTCGTCGAGCTCGCCGTCCTGATCCCGGCCGGTTTCGTCGTCTACTCGGCCGTCTCGCTTCTCCTGATGCGGTACTCCCCGTGGCAGATCGAAGGCGACATCCGTTCGATCGCTGGAAGTTTCGGCTAGACGGAGCGTCGGTCGAACCCGCGGACTTCGGTGTCGCGAGTGATCCGAACCGATCACCGCGTTCACCCCGCCGGACCGTCCGACCTCGCGGGTTTCACTCCTCGACGATCTGTAAAATAACCAGCTATCTGGTTTATTAGTCGAATAACAATGGTAGCACCGTGAATACCGTGGGATACGATGTCCGTACACAGGCCGGGAACCGCACCGAACGTTTCCGGCGGCACCGCTGAACTGAGCGCTCCGTCCGCGTCGGAGCGAACCTCTCGAACCGGCGGCCGTTCAGACGCCACGCGAACCGTTGCCGGACGACCGGCGACCGGGTCGGAGTGATCGAGGGTGGGACCGAATCCTCAGACCCTGACGCAGCCAGAACAGAACGTTGAATCGACCCGCCTCGCGACCGCGATACCGCCCGTCGGGGTCGGGACCTACCGGACCGGCGGATACGAGTGTTTCAACGCCGTTTCCGAGGCGCTCGAGATCGGCTACCGCCACGTGGACACGGCGATGGCGTACGAGAACGAGGCCGCGGTCGGCCGCGCGATCGAGGTCTCGTCCGTCGACCGAGAAGACGTCTTCGTCACGACGAAGATAAAGGGATACCCGGAGTTTCTGAGCCGCGATCGGATGCTCGAGGCGGTCGAAGGGTCGCTTCAGCGGCTCGGAATGGACCGGATCGACCTCGTCTTGGTCCATTGGTGGCACCCGGAGGGCGACATGGGAGACGTGTTCGGTGCGCTCTCCCGGCTCGTCGATGCCGGGAAGGTCAACCACATCGGCGTCAGTAACTTCTCGATCGAACAGCTCGAGCGGGCGATGGACGCCGCCGACGCTCCGATAGCGACCAATCAGGTCCAGTACCACCCGTACTATCACCAAGAGGATCTGCTCCCGTTCTGTCGCGACAACGACGTGTTGTTGACCGCGTACAGCCCGCTCGCTGCCGGGCGAGTCGCCGAGGACGACGTTCTCTCAGCGATCGGGAACCGGTACGGGAAGTCGGCCGCACAGGTCGCCATCAGGTGGCTCGTCCAGCAGGACGGCGTGGTCACGATCCCGAAGACTGTTCGGTCGGACCGCCTCCGGGAGAACCTCGACGTGTTCGACTTCGAACTCACGGACGCCGAGATGGAACGGGTCCACGAGATCGAGGGGCCGCTGTGGTACAGGTTGAACACGGATCGGGGCGCGATATCTCGATTCAGGAGTGAGGTCGGCCAGTACGTACCGAAGCGCGTTCGCGACGCGCTCCCGCTGTAGGGCGGTTCATCCGGTGGGGTCACCGGCGAACCGTCCGGACGCGACCGCTGCCCGTTTACTCCAGATACCCGAGGTCCTCGAGCTGCGACTCCGTGCCGCGGGAGAGCCCCTCCGAATCCGCCTTCTCTTCGTCCCCCCACTCCGAGAGCCGCGCCACGCGACTCTCCATCGCCGTCGCGAACCGATTTAGGAGCGTCTCCCGGTCCTCCGACACCCGATTCCCGTCCGGCCCGAACAGGTACTCCCTGCCGTCGTCGGCCCGCACGTAGTGGTGCGTGCCGTCGGCGAGGACCCGCCAGCGGGTGGTCGGCTCGGTGGTGCGTCCGGTGTGGGGGACGTAGTCCTCGACGAGCGCGGCCTCGTTCCCGCACAGCGTCGCCGTCGGCGACAGCTCAGGTTCGGTGGCGAGGTCGAAGATTCCGGCCAGCTCCGCCGGCTGTGACACGCGTTCCGGAGCGTCCTGACCGGGTCGTTTGACGATGAGCGGGACCTTCGTGTTGACCGGCCGCGTGGAGTGCGGCGGCGTGCCGTCGCGGTCGTGCTCACCGAGGTTCTTCCCGTGGTCGGCGACGAGTATCACGAGCGAGTCGTCGTACCGTCCGGTCTCTTTCAGCGTCGACAGCAGCTGGTCGAGCTTCCGGTCCTGGTAGCGGAGACTGGCGTCGTAGAACTCCAGGACCCGCTCTCGCCGCTCAGGCGGGAGGTCGGCTCGTCCGAGGACGTACGCGAGGAGCTTCGTGTTCAACAGGCGCGGTTCGATCGGCCCCGGCGGCGAGAGGTCGAGCGCCTCGAAGGCGTCTCTCGGGGGGAAGTAGGGGCTGTGCGCCTCCATGAGGTTCAGGAACGTGAAGGTCGGAGACTCGTCCTCGGCGGTCGCTCGCATCCACCGACTCGCGCGGTCCACGAGGTTCGACGTGAACAGCCGTCGTTTGAGCAGGAAGACGGGCTGGCGAGCGCCCTGTGCGAGCAGATTGTGCGCCGCCGAGTACAGCCGGTCCCGCGTCGTCGAGATGTCGGCGTCGCCGTCGACGCCGATCTCGAGGTCCCACTCAACGTACTCGTCGAACCCCCTGTCGATCCCCGAGAGCGTGCCGACCCACGGGTTGTTCGAGAACCCCGCGGTCCGGTAGCCGTCCGCCGAGAGCCGCTCCGTTAGCGTCTCGATCGAGTCGGGAAGTCGCAGCGACTGGTCGGAGAAGCCGTTGGTGATGCCGTGTTCGCTCGGAGACAGTCCGGTGAACATCGAACTGTGCGACGGTAGCGTCCACGGTGCCGGGGTGTAGGCGTGTTCGAACAGCGTCGCCTCCTCCGCGAACCGGTCCAGATTCGGAGTCGTCTCTCGGTCGTGTCCGTACGCGGAGACGCGGTCCCGGCGGACTGAATCGAGGACGACGAACAAGACGTCGGGCTGGCTCATACGCGTTTTGAACGGAGGAGTGGCTTCGTTATAGAGTAGTTGACGCCGCACTGCCGGAGACTGAATTCGACGCGCGGCGACCCGTCGGCCGGCCGGGGTTCCGAGGAACGATCCAGCGGTCTCCGCCCACTCGATCGCGAGTCGGGGCAGTCGCTCGCGGCACGTGGGCCACACGCACCGCACTTCCGCCCGGACGTCGGCCGGCGAGCTGGCCCCCAGTCGAGAGTCGATCCGCGGATCCGCCCGCTCCGTGACCGCGTCCCGGTTCCACGCTGTGGCGGGGAGGCGTGTGCCGTTCGCGGTCTCGACTCGTTCGCTCGACCGTCTCGGCGCTCGCGGTTCGCCGACGCCTCTGAGACGAACGCGCGTCGAATCCGACTGATCTGGAACCGGTTTCCGCGTGCTTAACTCCGGGTTACGACGGTTTCCACAGACCGGGGAAACCGGCTATCACGGCTTCTAACCGACGTTAATACTAACATAACAACTGTTAATTGGTAACAAACACGCCACAGTAATGTTGTCGTGATCGCCCCAAAAACAGATTGCTGATCCGGAAAATCACGAAATTTCTGATTTATGTACTCGAAAATCACGGAACTCGAAACATATAATTAACAATACATTTATCCCGTATAGGATCATATTAACGCTTGCAATGGCACGCAAGCTGGTAAGCGAGGACGTCGATAGCGACAGCTCAATCGATCGCGAGGAATCGGGCGGAAACGACGGCGAAACCGAAGGCGTCGGCGGACTGGGTAGGCGCAACTACATAAAACTCGGTGCGGCGGCGGCGGGTGCGGTGTTCGGCGCCTCGGGACTGGGTTCGGCCGCAGTGACACGGGACGGGATCCGGTTCGACCGAGTGGTGAACGCGGTCGACGACCTCGGGATGGATCCGACCGGTAGCGATCCGATCGACGATGCGCTGAGCGCCGCTCACGAAACCGGGACGCTCGTCGAGTTCCCACCCGGCGACTACAGGGTGGAGACGGAGTCCGTGCTTTCCGGGTCGAAGAGCCGATGGGGGATCCAGGGAACTGGTGAGAGCCACGAAGACGTCACGTTCCACTTCCCGAACGCGGATAATGCGTACTGGTTCGTCCATCAGGACGGTGGTTCAGAGGTGCTCCTCGACAACTTCACGGTCGACAGCGACAACAAGCTGGTCGCCATCCGGGTTCGGACCAACGACGGTTCGCTCATCCGGGACGTCGAGTGGGCCGGATTTTACCCCGAACAGAAGGAGAATCCGGGACAGATGGCCGACTTCGGGACGCTTGATCAGGACGGTGTCACCCGGGTCGTCAGAACGGTGATGGGACGTGACGGCGCGTTCGTTCACGGCCATCCGTGGGCCACCGGTCGCGTCCCGATGAGTATGTTCAGGTTCTATCCGAATCACTCCGGGGAGACTATTTTAAGAGATATCGAGATTCACCAGTGCGGGGCTAACGGTATCCGTCACACGAAGGGGAATGGTGTCGTTACAATCGAGAACAGTTGGACGAAGAACTGTCACCTTGCACACATTCGTGTGCACCGGGGTAACCATCCCACGAAAGAATCCACGATCACCAACGCGGAGATGATCATCGACCACGATGACGCGCTTCCGATTGGTGACGGAGAGTGGCACGAGGCAGGTACAAACTGTATAATGCTCGATTCGACGGGGGCGGGGTCCGCTTCTGCCATCTTCGAG
Organism: Halorubrum sp. Ea1; assembly: GCF_002252965.1. Classification (NCBI taxonomy): domain Archaea; kingdom Methanobacteriati; phylum Methanobacteriota; class Halobacteria; order Halobacteriales; family Haloferacaceae; genus Halorubrum; species Halorubrum sp. Ea1. The sequence continues at coordinate 7,104 of NZ_NHPG01000125.1, read as the reverse complement.
AATTGTACGGTAGATGTTAGAAATGTGAAAAATAGCGACGGATGGGGTGCAGTTCGCTGTAATAATAGCGGACAATCTAACCCGACTGGCGGTGAATTTCAAAATTGTAACATATATAACGACACTGGCCTCCAGACGGTGTGGATAGATGAACTCGACAGCGAAGATGCTGATGAACCTCATTATTGGATATTTGATGGCTGCCAAATCGAGATGACGAGCCCGGACCAGTACAGGGAAGCGGCGTTCGTTCTCCGCGACGACTGGGACGGGTCGGTGATCCGCAACAGCATCATTCACGCGCCCGACGGAGATCTCGACGGGGTGTTCATCGAGAACTGCAGCGACGTCACGATCGAGGACACCACGATCGACGTGACCGGCCGAGCCACCGTGCTCGAGAACGCAGACGTCACGACCTCGAACGTCAGTTACGACGTCTCCGAAGACACCGATTGGTCCGTCGGCGACGACGGAGACGGGTTCGAGAACGACCCCAGTCGATTACAGATCGTTGCGGCGGACGACGCGGACGCGTTCGAGTACAGCTTCACCGTCGACGGCCGGGTCGAACACGCCACGTACGGTGACTATCCCTCGAACCCCGACGCCTCCTCTGGCGACAGCATCGTCGAGAACGACGACGGCACCTACACCGTCACCGGCGTCGTCGCCGGGTACGCCGGCGACGACAAGCGCTGGGGCGGCGACTCCTACCGGTTCACCAGGGAGTTCGCCGCCTTCAGCCTCGACGGTCCGGCCGCTGTAACGATCGACGGCCAAGCGGTAGACACCGCCGAGCTCGTTTCCACAGACGACAGTACCGGCGACGACGGCACCGGTGACAGCGGCACCGGCGACGACGGCACGGAACACATGCTCCGCGTTATCGCGGCGGACGACGCGGACGCGTTCGAGTACAGCCTCACCGTCGACGGTCGGGTCGAACACGTCACCGACGGGGACTACCCCTCGAACCCCGACGTCTCTCCGGGCGACAGCATCGTCGAGAACGGCGACGGCACCTACACCGTCACCGGCGTCGTCGCCGGGTACGCCGGCGACGACAAGCGCTGGGGCGGCGACTCCTACCGGTTCTCCGGAGAACTACTCGGGGTTTCGAAGGAGGGACCGGCCGACGTTCTCCTGAACGGCGACGCGATCGATCCCGACGAGTACACCGTGGAACCCGACCGGACGCTTCGGGTCATTGCGGACGACGACGCGGACGCGTTCGAGTACAACTTCACCGTCGACGGCCCGATCGGACACGCCACCGACGGGGACTACCCCTCGAACCCCGACGTCTCTCCGGGCGACAGCATCGTCGAGAACGGCGACGGCACCTACACCGTCACCGGCGTCGTCGCCGGGTACGCCGGCGACGACAAGCGCTGGGGCGGCGACTCCTATCGGATCTCGGGCGCGATCGTCTCTATCGGATTGGAAGGACCGGGGACCGTTCTCGTCGACGGCGAGACTGTCGACCCCGACGAGTACGGACTGCCGAACCGCCTGACGATAATCGGCACGGGCACGTCGTCGACGTTTGAGTTCTCTGTCGACGGCGAGCTGAAGAGCGATCCGAACGTCTCGGACGACGGCGATCTCGTCCCGGGATCCTCGGTGGAGGGCACCGTGACGGACGGGGTCAAGGGGTTCCGATTCGACGGCGAGATCGCCTACTTCCAGTTCGAAGGCGAAGCGGGCGTCTATCTCAACGGGCAGCAGGTCGAACCGACGCTGCTCGACACCGACGAAGACCCAGTGCTCCGGAACTGGATCCTGCTGGAGGGCGACGGGAACGAGACGGAGTACTCGTTCACCGCTTCCGGGCACGTGCGCAAGTCCCCGGACCTCGGTCCGGTCGAAGCGAATGATGTCATCGACGGAACGGCGGTCGAGGGCGTGACCGACGACGAGACCGACGGCTACCGCTTCAGCGGTGGCCTCCTGTCGATGAACGTTCAGGGATCCGCCGATCTCCGATTCAACGGCAACTGATAGCGCCGAACGGCATCTCTCCCACTCGTTTTTGAACGTCGGTGGGGGCCGAGTGCACTGCGGGGCCGCCGGGTCGGAGGTCGTTCGTCTCGCCCGGTGAAAACTCCCGAACGACTGCCCGTTACTCAAGCTATAATTATGACAGAGGAGTACGAGTTATCAAGTATTAATGTGCCCTTCAGGTGTATTCGGTCAACCCACGGCCAAATGACTGAGCTCCGACTGAGTAACACCGCAGTCGTCCGGAGAGTGTAGCATGGACCGCCGACAGTACCTCGCAGCGGCCGGGACCGCCTGTGTCGGACTGCTCGCCGGGTGCGGTGGCCGCTCCGATTCGGACGAGGAGCCACCCGACCGCGATTCTGACCCAGAGGGCGACGAAACGTCGCCTGACGAGGTCGAGGTGAACACGTACGGAATCGAGTTCGACCGCATCGTGAACGCCGTCGACGACCTCGGAATGGACCCGACCGGCGGAGATCCGGTCGACGACGCGCTCGCTCGCGCCTATCGAGAGGGGACGCTCGTGCGGTTCCCCCCGGGTGAGTACCGGGTCTCGGAGACGCGCGTCATCGAGGGCAGCGTATCGAGATTCGGGATTCAAGGCACCGGCGAGGATCACACGGACGTCGTCTTTCGATTCCCCAACGCCGAGAACGACTATTGGTTCGTCCATCAGAACGGCGGCGAAGACGTCCTCCTAGACAATTTCACGATTAACACCCACGAGAAGTACGTTACAATTCGGTGTCGCACAAACAGCGGATCGTTAGTACAAGACATCGAATGGCGCGGATTTCTCCCCGAGAAGGTAACTAATCGGGGACAGCTCCTCGACCCGAGCTGTCCCTCGGTCGATGGCACTAACACGGTCAGACGGGTAATTATGGGGCGCGACGGCGCACACGTCTCTGGACACTTCAGCGCAACCGGTATCCGCTCTATGACCGGAATTCGGTTCTATGGAGCGCACGTCGGAGAGACCGTTCTCGAGGATGTCGAGATTCACCAGATCGGTTCTAACGGTGTCCGCCATACGCGGGCGGACGGTGTTGTGACAGTCAAAGGTGGCCTATTCAAGAACTGCGGTCTCTCTGCACTCCGAATTCACAACGGGAATCACCCCTCGAAAGACTCGAGCGTAACGGGTGCGGCCGTCGTTATCGATCATGAGGACGCCAAATCTATTGGCACCGGAAACTGGTCGGAGCACGGAACCAACGGTATCCTCCTCGACTCCTCCGGTCAGGGTTATTCACAACCGACCTACGAGGACTGCGATATCGTCTGTCGGTCTATTCTCTCGGACGGCGGGTGGGGTTTGATCCGGGGAACCGACACCGGAGAGTCCAACCCCGGTGGCGGCGCGTTCAGGAACTGTCGGGTGATCAATCAGACCGATCTCCAGACGGTGTGGATTGACCCCCGGAAGCCGGGAGCTGAACCGCCGATGGGGTTCACGTTCGAAAACGTCGGGTTCTACCTGTCCGGGGACTCGCAACCGCTGGGGGCGGTCATTTCGATCGAAGACGGCTGGGACGGGTCTCGCATCAGCGGAAGCACGATATACGCGTCCGACGGCTCCGTCGACGGCATCTGCGTTCGCAACTGCCAGAACGTCTCCATCGAAAACACGACGATAAGCGTCCCACAGTATCTGATCACCGGCGCCGGGTCGCAGATCGTTACACAGCAGATCTCCTCGGAGGCGCCGGAGGAACTCCCGTTCTGAAACGGGTCGAACCCGGTCACAGAGGCTGCAGCACCGTCGTTCCGACGCGTCTCTCTCCGATCGTCACTCCTGTCGACGTTGCGGTGCGCTCTCAACGGACGGTCGGTCGCTCTCCGTTCGTGCCACCGTTCGAGGCGCGACTTCGCGATAGACGCGCGTGATCCGCCCCGCGATCGCCGTCCACGCGTACCGGTCACGAACGAGCTCCCGGTTGTTTCGGGCCATCTGTCCGACTCGAGCGTCGTCACGAGCGAGCGAACCGATCGCGTCCGCCAGCGCTGCCGGGTCGCCCGGCTCGACGAGCACTCCGCCGTCGCCGTCGATCACTTCCGGGATGCTCCCGACGGTCGTCGAGACGATCGCGTTGCCGCCGGCCATCGCCTCCAGCATCGCGATGGGCAACCCCTCGGCGTGGGACGGGAGAACGAACACGTCACCCGCCGAGAGCAATCGGCACTTCTCTCGTTCGGAGACGAACCCGTGGTACGTCACGTGCTCGTGACGCCCCGCGAGCGCTTCGACGGAATCTCTCACCGGACCCGATCCGGCGATCGCCAGCTCGAAACCGGGTGATCCCTCCGCCGACAGGCGGTCCACGGCGTCGATCAACTCCCGGACGCCTTTCCGCGGTATAAGCGACGAAACGAACGTCAGCCGAGTGGGGTCGTGGTCGTATTCGGGATCGAACCGGTCCGGATCGACCGCGTTCGGAACGACGACGAGCTTCCGGTCCGGGGCCCGCGTTTCGAGCTCCCGCCGCCAGTACTCGGAGAGCACGACGATCCGGTCACACCGTTCGAACACCGCGGACTGGAGAACTCGAACGAGCCTCGAGTCGCTCTCGAGGAACGCGTCGAAAGACGACCCGTGAACGTGAAACACGATCGGACGACGCCAGAGCGCATCGACGACGAACACGTAGAACGCCGCCCGGTAAAACGAAAACGCGTACGAGGAATGGACGTGAACGAGGTCCGGCCGCCGCCGAAACGGAAACCGAACGGCTGCGACGATCGAGGCCATTATCGAGGTCAACAGCCATCGGATCCCGTCGCCGTTCGGGTCGGACCGCATATCGTACGTCGCCGTCGAGACCCCGTCCGGGAGATGAACTCTCAGATTATCGATGTAGTGGTGAATCCCGCCGCCGCCGAACGTCCCTACGACGAGGACGTCGATGTCGGATTCGCTCATGCGCCTCGCCCGATCCGGTGCGAGCCTTCGACCTCCATGCCCTCACGTTCTCCGAACCGACGTATCGTTAATATCCTCTTTCCGGCCGTCGTCCGTTCGTTGCCGACCGCGGCCGCCGAGCGGACCGCTGCGACGCTGATCGGTACCCCTCGAATCGGAGCCTCGTCAGAGACCGACCCACGTGCCGGAGAGCGAGGCGATCACCCTCGACGTGGGCGGACCGCACCGACCGGAAATCGATGATTAACTAAACCGGCCGCGGTCCTGTTATCGGGAGATGGTAGAGCTGGTCAGCGTCGTCATCCCGACATACGGCCGTCCGGAGTTCCTCCCCGACGCCGTCCGCAGCGTCGCCGGCCAGACGTACGCCCCGGTAGAGCTGATCGTCGTCGACGACTGTTCGCCCGACCCGATCGAACCGATCGTGGACGACTGCGACACGACGGGACTCCGACGCACCGAGGTGATCCGCCACCAGCGGAACCGAGGCGCCAACGCCGCACGGAACACGGGTATCGAGGCGGCGACGGGCGACGTGGTCGCGTTCCTGGACGACGACGATCGCTGGCAACCGACCGTCGCGCAAAAATACGTCGACGCCTTCGACTCGGGCGGCCCGTCGATAGGCGTCGTGACGGTCGGCGTTCGAACGGTCGACGAAACCGGTCGGAAGATCGGTGAGTTCCGACCCACGATCCGGGGCGACGCGCTCGACGCCCTCCTGGACGGAACGCGCGTCGGATCGTTCTCGCGGTTCGCCGTCCGCTCGACGGTTATCGACAGCGCCGGCACCCCCGACGAGCGGCTCCCGTGCTGGCAGGACTGGGAGTGGCAGTTCCGACTCGCCTTCCACTGCGATTTCGAGGCGGTCTCGGACCCCGTCGTCGTGCGGACCCGCGGCACCCACGAGCAGATCACGGACTCCTTCGACGACCGTCGGGAAGTCGCGTATCCGTTCCTGCTGGATCGGCACCGCGAGCGGATCCGAGCGGCCCGCGGTCCGCGTGCCGAACGGCGGTTCGTCGCGCTCCTCTCGAAGTCGCTCGCCTTTGCCGCCCTCGACACCGACCGGTACCTCACGGCGATCCGGTTACTGCTTCGCGCGCTACGGCACGACCCGTTCCTCCTCGAGGCGTATCTCTACCTGGGACTCGCCTGCGGCGGTCCGGTGACCTTCGGGAGCGCCCAATGGATGAAGCGACGGCTCAGCGGGTTCCGCTGAGGTCGGCGTCGGCCCGATCTCTCGCCGGGCGAGGACCACGGGGTTACCGGTCGAGGATCCGTCTGTGAAACAGTTCGACGGTCGTCACCGCCGAGAGGAACACGATGTGATCGGCGTCTCCCTCGAGGTGTTCCCGCCTCGCCTCGAGGATCGGCTCGGCGTTGAAGAGGTCGCGATCACTGGCCCCGTACACGAGGTCGTCGACGAACTCGCGGAAGCGGTCGTTCTCGCGGTACCAGTCTCCGACGGTGCTCCCCGATAACGCCCGTTGGACGACGTTTTTCGCAACGAACCCCGCGCCGTGAGCCGCGTGCGGGTACGACGGCGGGAGCTGCGTCGCACCGTACGGGATCTCGTTCAGCGTCCCGTCTAATTCGCGGATCAGTCCCAACTTCATCCGGGACGGTACGTGCGGGATCCGCCCGCCCGTGAGCGGGATCGGTCCGCGACGCAGCGAGCGTGGAAAGACGCCGACGAGGTCGAGGAGGGCCGCGGAGCTCATCGGAACACGTGTCCCGGCCCGAGCCCGAGCGAGCTTGTTGGTTCCGCTGAGGTGTTTTCGAGAGTTGTACATCGTATGGGTCGCGGCCCTGATCTGCTCGTCCCCGTCGGTGTGACCGACGGCGCGGATTTCGTCGATAAATGTGTCTTTCGGTTCAACGTCGCCCGACAACGCCGATTTCACTAACTTCGCGTCCACTCTGGTGTGGAGTTCGCTGAGGACGTCCGCCGGGTGGTCGGCGCGTCCGAGATGATTCGATTCGACCTTTTCACCGGTGATGAGCGGGGTCGGGCCCTCGAACAGCACCGTTGGGTTTTCGGCGTCGATCTCGAAGACGTGCGAGAGATGAATGAGCGTGTTCCACGCGAGCTGGCCGTCCGTGATATCGATCAGTTCCGGGAGCCGCTCGGCGAGGGTCTCGGGCGAAAAGCCGACGACGTCGTGTTCGAC
>NZ_NHPG01000070.1:0-1693 GCF_002252965.1 Halorubrum sp. Ea1 | reverse complement strand
TCTCAGCGCTGAGAACCGCGGGGGAGCCGTTAAGTGATCGCTGTACCCCGCTTCAGACAACAATGGCAACGCGCGTGCTTATCGCGGACGACTCGGAGTTCATGCGGAACCTCCTTCGGGAGATCCTCGAGGGGGAGTTCGAGATCGTCGGCGAGGCCGAAAACGGCGTCGAGGCGGTCAACATGTACGAGGAACACGGCCCGGACCTCGTGATGATGGACATCGTGATGCCGATCCGCGACGGGATCGAGGCGACGACGGAGATCTTGAGCGACAACCCGGAGGCGACGGTGATCATGTGTACAAGCGTGGGCCAAGAGGAGAAGATGAAGGCCGCCATCAAGGCCGGCGCGGAGGGGTACATCACGAAGCCGTTCCAGAAGCCGAACGTGCTCGACGCCATCGGATCGGCGGTATAATGCGGGTCGACGTGCGTGCGCTCGGCGCGTGCAACCGCCTGGCGGAACGCGGGGCCGAGCAGGCCGCCGGCGCGCTCGCCGACCTCACGGGGACCGACCTCGCGGTCGAGGTCACGGGCGCGAGCGTCGCCAGCGGCGAGGACCTCGCCGAGGCGTTCGCGGGTCGCGAGTCGATCGGCGTGAGCGTCGGACTCCGCGGCGGGCTGGACGGCGAGACGGTGCTGGCGTTCGACGCCGCCAACGTCGACGCCCTGCTCTCGCTGCTCCCCGGCGGCGCGTCGATGGAGCGCAGCGCGGTGACCGAGGTCGGCAACATCGCGCTCGGCGGCTTCCTCGACGGCTGGGCGAACTACCTCGGGAAGGCGATCGACATGACACCGCCGCGCTACTTCGAGGCCGACGGCGCGGCCGTCCTCCCGGACGGGGCGCTGGCCGGCGACGGCGTGTTCCTCTTCGAGAGCCGGCTGGACGCGACGACGACGGACCTCGACTTCTCGATCTACATGCTGCCCGACTCCGGTCCCTTCCGCGACCTCATCGTCGGGAAGACGGCGCCGGCGGCGACGGCGGGGGCCGAGGCGACGGGAGACGGCGGACCGGGGGCCGGAGCCGCCGGCGAGGGCGGGAGCACCGCGGTCCCGTACGAGTCGCTGTCGACGTTCGCGTCGCTGGCGAAGCGCGGCTCGGCGAACGCCGCCGACAACATCGCGATGATGACCGGCCTCGACACGACCGTCGACGTGAGCCGCCTCCGGTTCGTCCCGCTCGCGGACGTGCCCGCGGAGGTCGGCGTCGAGCCCCACGCCGGCACCGTCTTCGAGTTGCAGGGGGAGCCGAGCGGCTACCTCGCGATACTCTTCGAGGAGGAGTCGGCCGCGGCGATCGCGGAGTCGATGCTCCCGACCGAGCCGGACGAGCCCCTCGGCGGGATGGCGGAGAACGCGCTCTGCGAGCTCGGCAACGTGATGACGAGCGGGTTCATCGACGGCTGGGCGAACGTGCTCGGCACCTCGATCAGCCACTCGCCGCCGGAGTTCGTCCACGACATCGGCTCGGCGACGATCAGCCCGCTGGTCGCCAAGCTCAGCCGCCGGCAGGACTACGGGTTCGTGATCGACGCCGCGATCCAGACGGAGGGCGTGCAGGCGCGCTGCGACGTGTACGCGCTCCCGGACGAGCGCGAACTGGCCCGGGCCCTCGACCGCCTCTCAGAGACGTGAGCCACCCCTCGTCGTCCCGCGGTCGCGGGTCGCGAGACCGCGGGACGACGAGGG
>NZ_NHPG01000129.1:0-21740 GCF_002252965.1 Halorubrum sp. Ea1 | reverse complement strand
GAGAGGACGAGCGCCGCCGACCGCGCGCGGGACGCGCTCTCTCGGCTCGTCGACGCGTCAGCGACCGAGCGGATCCTGATCAGCACGGCGGCGCTCGTCCTCTCCGTGCTCATCGGCGCGGTGCTGGTGCTCGTGGCCGGTCGGATGACGACGTGCACCGCCGGCGAGGCGGTGTACTACTTCGGCACCGGGTTCTGCTACGACCCCGTCGTCGTCTTCGACCGCCTCTTCCTCGGAGCGCTCGGCGACCCGTTCAGCGGCAGTTGGTCGCCGAACGGGCAGTTCGCGGTCACGCTCCGGGAGTCGACGCTGCTTCTGTTCACCGGGCTCTCGGTCGCGCTGGCGTTCCGCGCCGGGATCTTCAACATCGGGACGCAGGGACAGATGGTCGTCGGCGCGCTGGCGACCGCGCTCGGCGTCCTCTGGGCGTCGTCGCTCGTGTCGGGGACCCTCGGCACCGTCGTGTTGATCCCGTTCGGGCTTCTCGTCGGCGCGGTGTTCGGCGGACTCTACGGCGCGGTTCCGGGCCTGCTGAAGGCGTACGCCGACGCCAACGAGGTGATCACGACGATCATGCTCAACTTCATCGCGACCGGGGTCGCGCTGTATCTGGTCAGCGGGATCTTCAAGGACCCGAACAGCGCCGCGAACCAGACCGTGCCGCTGCCGGAGTTCGCGCAGTTCCCGGCCCTGCTGTTCGGCGGCCGCCAGGACTTCTCGATCGTCGCGCTGCTGTTCGGGCTCCTCGCCGTCGGCGCGCTGTACTACGTCCTCGAACACACGGCCTTCGGGTACGACGTCCGGACGAGCGGCGTCCAGCCCGAGGCGGCCGAGTACGGCGGCGTCGACGCCAAGCGCACCGTCGTCGCGAGCCTGACGCTCTCCGGCGCGCTCGGCGGCATCGCCGGCGCGATGTACGTGATGATGGTGCTCGGAACGTTCCAGACGGGGATCCCCGCCTACGGCTTCGACGGGATCACCGTCTCGATCCTCGCCGGAAACAACCCGCTCGGCGTCGGCATCGCCGCGCTGCTGTTCGGCGTGCTGAAGAGCGGGACGACGGTCGTCCAGTTCGCGACCGACGTTCCGCCACAGCTCGTGGGGGTCCTCCGCGGGCTCATTATCCTGTTCGTGGCGATGCCGGAGTTCTTCCGGCTTCTGGCCCGCGGGCTGCCGGGCGCGGGATCGAAGCCGAAGGCGGTCGCGACCGACGGCGGCACCGACGGCGACCGGGGGGGTGAGGCCGATGAGTGACGCGCCCGCGGACCGCACCGACTCCGGGACCGCCGCCGGGAAGGCCGAGGGAGCGGGCTTCCTCGACCGCTACACGACGCGGGCGCTCGTCGCCGGCGTGACGGTCGCCGCGGTCGTCGCGCTTTTGCTCGCCGGGCTGCTGTTCCCGGACTCGATCGCCGGGACGCTCTCGGACGCGCTCACGAGCCGGAACACGCTCGCGGCGGCGCTGCGGCTCTCCGTGCCCATCGCGTTCGCCGCCCTCGGCGGGATCTTCGCCGAGAAGTCGGGCGTGATCAACATCGGGCTGGAGGGGCTCCTGATCATCTCGGCGTTCAGCGCCATCTACGTCGCCGACCTCACCGGCGGGGTCTGGGTCGGCTTCGCCGGCGGGGTGGTCGCGAGCACGCTGCTCGCGGCGCTGTTCGCCGTCGTGACGATCGGGTTCCGCGCGGACCAGATCATCGCCGGGCTCGCGGTCTGGCTCATCGCGCTGGGGCTCGCCCCGTTCGCCTCGCAGGTGATCTACGGCAGCCCGAACACGCCGACCGTGGCGACGTCGCCGTCGATCACGGTGCCGGTGCTCGCCGACATCCCGTTCTTCGGCGCGCTCTTCTCGGCCTCGCCGTCGGTGTACATGCTGTTCGCCGCCGTCTTCGGCTCGTGGTACGTCTTCGAGCGGACGGCGTTCGGCCGGTGGATCCGCGCGAGCGGCGAGAACCCGAAGGCGCTCGACACCGCGGGCGTGAGCGTCACCCGCGTCCGGTACGCGGCGGTGCTGATCTCGGGCGTGCTCGCGGGAATGGGCGGCGCGGCGCTGTCGCTCGACCTCGGCCAGTTCACCGGCAACGGCCCGACGATGGTCAACGGGAAGGGGTTCATCGCCATCGTGGCGTACCTGTTCGGGAACTACAACCCGGTCGGGGCGTTCCTCTCGACGATGCTGTTCGCCGGGCTCGACGCGGTCCAGACCGTGCTCCAACTCCAGGGGATCGGGATCCCCCGCCAGCTCATCCGGATCACCCCGTTCGTGGTGGTCATCCTCGTCCTCGCCTTGGTCGGTCGGACGCGGCTCCCGGAGGCGGCCGGCGAGCACTACGAGACGGAGGAGTGAGGCCGGCGTCGCGGTCCGCGGGTCACTCCCTTTCGGCGCGGTCGCGGATCGCGCTCGCCGCCTCGCTGACGGAAAGCTCCTCGAGCTCCGCGAACGGGAGGTCGACCCCGTCCACGTTGACCCCTTCGAGTCGTGCGATCTCGGCGACCTGGTCGGGAGAGTCGAGCGCCGCGATCGTCTCCTCGACCGACTCGGTCGACCGGCCGTACCACGAGGCGAGTTCGCCCGCCCCGATTCCCTCGTCGTACGCGACGGTGAGCATCGTCGCGGCGGTCGTCTCCCCCTCGCGGACCTCCGGGAGCCACTCCCGGAGCCGGTCCGTGTCGACGTGGTCGAGTCCGGTCATAACCGGCTTCAGGGGCGCACGTCCGTTAAAAACGAGGGCCGGACGGGGGAGCGCCGCTCACCGGGAGCGGTCCCGATCGCGATCCGCCACCGAGCGTCGGCTCCCGTCCCTCGTGTCGGTTCCGAGGGGACCGAATCGGGAACAAAGAGTTTTGCCACCGGGGGAACGACCCACGTGACATGACCATCGACGAGTACGACGTCGTCGTGGCCGGCGCCGGGACCGCCGGCTGTTACGCCGCTGCGACGATCGCGAACGAGGGGCTCGACGTCGTCATCGTCGAGCGGAAAGACGAGGAAGAGGCGGGCCACATCGCCTGCGGCGACGCCCTGAAGGGCGCCGACGCCTTCCCGGAAGCCATCCCGAAAGAGCGGCTCGAACCGGCGTTCACGAACACCGGCGTCGACCACGGCCGGTTCGAGATCCCGCAGGAGGACACGGTCCTCGAGATCCCCGTGCCCGGCGAGCTGGCGGTCATCGACCGCTGGGAGTACGGCCGCCGGATCATCGCGGGCGCCGAGGACGCGGGCGTGGAGTTCCACTACGACACCGTGATCAACGACGTGGTTCAGGCCGTCGACGGGCGGGTCACGGGACTACGCGCGAAGCGGGCGGGCGAGCCCGTCACCTACGAGGCCGACCTCGTGATCGACGGCGCCGGGTCGCTGTCGCTGCTCCAAGACAAGGCGGACTTCGAGGGGACGACGTTCGACACCAACGTGCGCTACTCGCAGTTCTGCTCCGCGTACCGCGAGATCGTCGAGGTGCCGGAGCCGGTCGAGTGGGACGACGCACTCGTCTTCAAGGCGACCGACCGCGCCGCCGGCTACCTCTGGTACTTCCCGCGGACCAGCACCGAGATCAACGCCGGGCTGGGGTTCCAGATGAACGAGGAGCCGATGCAGCTCGTCGAGGCGCTGAAGCGCGACCTCCGGGACCGCCCCGAGTTCGAGGGCGCCGAGGTCCGCGATAAGCTCGGCGCCGCGCTCCCGACCCGCCGCCCGTACGACTCGGCGGTCGCGCCGGGGTACATGGCGGTCGGCGACGCCGCGGGCCACGTCAACCCGACGACCGGCGGCGGCATCGCCGGGGCGGCGTACGCGGGCAAGTACGCCGGCGAACAGGCCGTGAAGGCGGTCTCCGACGGCGACGTCAGCGAGGAGAACCTCTGGCGGTACAACACCCGCGTGATGGACCACTTCGGCGGGCGCTACGCCGGGCTCGACGTGTACAACGTGCTCTCGACCGCGGTCGACGTGGACGACCTCATGGGGCTGCTCGCCGCCCTCCCGGGCGAGAAGCTCGCGGAGGCGCTGTACGAGGGCTCCACGTCGATGTCGTTCGGGCTGAAGCTGAAGGCCGCCGTCAAGAGCTTCGGCTACTGGGGGACGATACGGAACTTCTACCAGACGAAGTCGCTCGCGGACGAGCTGCTCGCGCATTACGAGTCGTACCCGACCAGCCCGGCGGCGATGGCGAACTGGACCGGCGAGCGCGACGCGATCATGGACCGGATCTACGAGACGACCGGCGCCGACGCGAAGTACTGAGCGGGCCGGTCGACCGGCCGGTACCCCTCCGAGGCCGCGCGTTCAGTCCCACGTCACCCACATCAGAAACGCCAGCGCGACCGTCTGGAACACGTGGACGACGACGTTCGCCCGCCACGCGAGCGACGGCATGTCGGTCGCGAACCACCCGGCCAACACGGGGTGATACAGGTAGAAGTACAGCGACAGCGCGTTCTGCGCCAACAGCACGGCGCCGAACGCCGCGAGGCCGATCGAGTGCTTCGAGCGGAACGCGAGGTAGTTCCGCGCCCACACCCACGTGAGCGCGGACAGCATCGCGACGTTGACGGCGACGCTGACGCGCGCGACGTCGACCCACTCCATCGCTCACACCCCGGGCGCGCCGTCGCGGTCGCGAGGGGTCGTCGCAGTCATACCGGGAGCCCGTCGGCGATCTCCTCGACGAGGTCCCAGTGCCGCCGGGTTCCCTCGGTCGGGTAGTACACCGTGCCGTAGCCGTCGCCCGTGCGCTCGACGACGTCGTGCTCGCGGAGCACGTCGAGGTGGTGCCGCACCGTCGTGTAGTCCAGGTCGAGGTGCTCGGCCAGCTGGTTCGCGTTCCGCGGCCGGTCGTCGATCGCCGTGAGTATCCGGACCCTGTTCGGGCCGCCGCGGGTGCCGGTGAGCACGTACCAGAGGGCGGCCTCCATGCCTCGAACGAGGGGTTCGCGGCGCCTAAACCTACCGCCGGAGGAAGCGATCGCACCCGGTGCGAGCCGCTCACGTCGGCGATCGCGGCAGCGGTCGCGGCGACGAGCGCGGCCGGTCGCGACCGTCACGCGTCGGCGCGCCGCGTCGGCCTCACGGACGCGTCTCGGCGACCCGCAGGATCGCCCCGCTCAGCACGTCGATGCCGATCGCGATGTCGCCCTCGACCACGTCGAAGGTGCTCGTGTGGTGGCCGCCCGGATGGTCGGTGCCGACGCCGACGTAGCAGGCGAGCCCGCCGTTCTCCTGAACCGCCTGCATCAGGTAGGTGGCGTCCTCGGAGCCGCCGAGGTCGTCGCTGTCGACGACGCTCGTGACGCCCGCGGTCTCGCCGGCGACCCCGCCGACGATCCCGGCGAGCGCGTCGTCGCTGGTCGCGCTCGGGGCCTCTCCCTTCGTCGCCACGTCGACCTCGCAGTCGTGCATCGCGGCGGCAGACTCCAGGATCCGATCGGCGTGGTCGGACATGTACGCGGCCAATTCCGTCGTCGCGCCCCGGAGCTCCCCCTCGACGTACGACTCCTCGGGGATGATGTTCGTCGCGGTGCCGCCGCCGACGAGCCCGGCGTTCACCCGGGTCGGACCGTCGGCGTGGCGGGGGATCGCGTAGAGGTTCTGGACCGCCGCCGCCATCGCCTGGACGGCGTTGCGTCCCTGCTCCGGTCGCGCGCCGGCGTGGGCCGGCGCCCCGGTGAACTCGGCGAGGAAGTGCCGGACCGCGAGGAAGCCGTCGACGCCGCAGACGACCTCGCCGGAGGGGTGATCCAGGCCGACGTGGACCGCGTACAGGTAGTCGACGTCGTCGAGGTGGCCGGACTCGGCCATCGGCTTCCCCCCGGCCACCTGCTCCTCGCCGGGCTGGAAGAACACCTTCAGCGTGCCCGCGAAGTCGGAGTCGAGCACCGCGTCGAGCGTCCCGAGCCCCATCGTCGCGTGGGCGTCGTGGCCGCAGGCGTGCATGAACCCCTCGCGCTCCGAGCGGAACCCCTCGGCGACGGGGGCGTGGTCGGCGTCCTCGGACTCGCGGATCGGCAGCGCGTCGATGTCGACGCGGAGCCCGATCACGGGACCGTCGCCGCGCTCGACGACGGCGACGCAGCCGGTGTACCCCCCGGAGAGCTCGTCGACGACGTCGGGGTCGGCGCCGGCGTCGCGGGCGCGCTGCTCCCACGCGGCGAGCTCGTCGTCGTCGGGGACGTTCATGCGGTTTTCGGTCGCGAGAGCGTCGCGGCCGACGTGCAGCTCGGTCAGGTCTCGTTGCCTGAGCTCCTCGACGATCCGGGCGGTGGTGTAGAACTCGCGCCACGCGGGCTCGGGGTGGCGGTGGAGGTCGCGGCGGAACTCGCGGTAGGCGTCGGATTCGAGCGCGCTCATGGGCGTGTGTGGCCTCGCGCGGGCTTAAAAGATCGCGTGGCGGAACCGACGGGCCGCGGCCGTCGCGGTCGCCGACGAGGACCGAACCGCGAGGCCGCCGCCCGTATAAAATCAGTCCCGGCGGTGGCCGAGCGGCTTCTTCTGGTCGACCTCGACCTCGACGTGGATCGAGTCGGGGAAGTCGCGGCCGACAACCTCGCGAGCGACGTCGTCGGCGCCGTGGATCTCCATCGAGCGCTTGTACACCGAGTAGCTCCACGGCGAGAACTCGTCGCCGGCGCGGAGCTGTTTATACAGCGGGACACGGACGGTCTCGGCGGGCGTGGCGTGCGGGCCCTTACACTCCGCGCCCTTGCGTTCGAGCGTCGACTTGAGGTCCGCCACCGTCTCGGCGAGCACGTCGCGGTCGCCGGAGGCGAAGGAGAGTTTCGTGACGAATGTCATGGCTGGGGGTCGTCAGTGCATCGTCGGCGGAGGGGTAAAAGCGCATCTACCCGCGGAGCCCGGGACCGACGGCGGTCGGCCCCGATCGGCCGCTCCGACGCCCGCCGCGGCGTTCGCGAGTCCGACACGCTCTTTAAGGGTGCTTGCTTACCTGACGCTAATGACGGTCGAAGCGACCAGTGCCGGAGCCATCCTCTTCCGCGACACCCGCGGCGAACGGGAGTACCTCCTCCTGAAGAGCCGACCGGGGGACTGGGAGTTCCCCAAAGGCGGGGTCGAGGGGGACGAGGAGCTCCAGCAGACGGCGATCAGGGAGGTGTCGGAGGAGGCCGGAATCGAGGATTTCCGGCTGATCGACGGCTTCCGCAAGGAGTACGACTACGTGTTCGAGGCGAACGGTAACACCATCCACAAGACGGTTCACCTGTTCATCGCGCGCTCGTTCGAGGCGAGCGCCGAGATCTCGAACGAGCACCGAGACCTGCAGTGGCGCGACTACGACCAGGCGCTCAACACGATCACCCAGAACGGGCCCCGCGAGATCCTCGAGGACGCTCACGACTACCTCGACGAGCGGAAGGACGACGAGACCGGCGACTACGTCTAAACGGTTCCGCCGCACTGGGGCGCGTCTAAGCGGTTCCGCCGCACTGGGGCGCGTCTAAGCGGTTCCGCCGCACTGGGGCGCGTCTAAGCGGTTCCGCCGCATCGAGGCCGTCGACCCCGTCCGAGCGGGCGACCGACGCCAGAGCGATAACGCGGGCGGTTCGCTTTTAACTGGTGCCGCACTACCGAAGTCGTGACTCCGGACGCCGAATTCGGCTACGAGCTCCTCGTCTGTCGGTACGCCGAGCTGGCGTGGCACCCGAGCGGCGGCCCGCGACCCGCGATCGTCGCCCGGCAGCTCGGCACGAAGGAGCGCCGCTGGGACACGGTCGTGATCGAGGTCGACCCCGCCGCGTTCGCGGCTCGGCGCGCCTTCGGCGAGCGGGCCATTGACTCCGACCTCCTCCACGTCGTCCGCCACGCGCCGGCGGAGTGGTCGTGGTACCGCGACGCGCTCCCGCACCCCGGCTACCCGTGGCGTTACGTCCGGCGGGCGGTCCACCGCGCCGCGGGCCGCGACCTGATCGAAAAACGCCGGCGGAACAACCGGATCCAGCTCCGCCGGAAGCGGCCGTACCCGGACTGGGTCGACCGGATCGTCGCGGTCGAGAACAAGCCCGACTTGGACCGCTCGGCGGCCGACCGGCTCGCCGACCAGCTCGCCCACGACGTCGACACCGCCCTCGCCGACGAGGCGTGGCTCGCGACCGAGACGACGGGCGAGCGCGTCGAGCCCGCGCTGCTCCGCGAGATGCCGGTCGAGGCCGGGATCCTCGCGACCGACTTCTCCGACGGCGTCCGCGCCGACGCGGCGAGCGTGGCGTGGCACCCGAGCGACCTCGCGCCCGCAGGCGACGAGCGTCGCGACCCCGAGACGGAGACCCTCCGCGTGGAGATCGCCGAGCGCGCCTACGGGAAGGGGTGGCGCTCGTACCACGAGACGATGCGCCCGGACTGCCGCCACTTCGAGCTCCGCCGCGAGGGGCGGTCGCTCGTCCCGCACTGCGCCGCGAAGGAGAAGGTTCCGACCGCGCGGGAGTGTTCGGGCTCCTGCCCGGAGTTCTCGCCCGAACCGCCCCAGTGGCGAACGAGGGGGTGGCCTATCGAAGGCGGTCCCGGGAAGGGGTTCAAGCGGGTGCTAGGGCGACGTCGCGAGCGCGAGCGGGACCGCGTCGAAAGCGTTGAGTGAGCGGCGGCGCCAGCCGGGTGTATGCGGTTCCCGAGCCCCTCGCTCCCCGAGTACGCGCTCAACACGGCGGTCGTGGTCCTCACGCTGGCCGTCCTCCAGTACACCGGGTGGCTCTCCGACGACCCTGCCGGACTCGATCCGGCGTTTCTCGCGGTGGTCGCGGTGACGTTCCCGGCGTTCTCGTACCTGATCGCCCTCGTCACGGCGAACGTGCGCTCGAACGCGGGGTGAGGCGCGTCGAGACCGACCGAGCCGCCCGCGGGCGCCCCGTAGCCACCGGCGAGGGCAACGCTGCAGCCGAGCTTGACGCCGCCGTAGCCCACGTCGACGCGACCACCACCGACGCCGGCGCCGCTTACGCCAGCGCGGCCGCGAGCTTCTCCACCGGGTGCGGCGGCTCCGGGGCGCCGGCGTCGCGCTCCTTCAGCTGCGTCCGGCACGAGGCGCCGGGGGCGACGACCGCGTCGCCGTCGCTCTCCGCGACCTGGTCGAAGAGGATCCGGCCGATCGCCTTGCTCATCGAGTAGTGCTCGGCCTCGTAGCCGAACGAGCCCGCCATCCCGCAACAGGAGGAGTCCAAGGGGTCGACGCCGTAGCCCGCGCGGCGGAGCACGCCGACCGCGTGGTGGTCCTTCTTCGTCGCCTTCTGGTGGCAGTGGCCGTGGTACGTGAGCGACTCCGTGGGGGCGTCGAGGTCGATCGCCTCGTCGAGCCGGTGGGCGTCGACGTACTCCATGACGCCGTAGGTGTTCTCCGAGACGGTCGCCACGTCGGCGTCCGGCACGTCGCTGGCGTCGCCGTCGAGCAGGTCGTGGTAGTCGGACTGGAGCATCACGGCGTCGGTCGGCTCCACGACGACCACGTCGCGGCCGTCGCTGACCTCGGGCGCGAGCGTCTCCACGGCGTCTCTCGCCGCCGCGCGCGACTCGTCGAGCATCCCCTTCGAGTGCGGCGGGCGCCCGCTCCCGTCGACGTCCGGGATCTCGACGTGGCAGTTCGCGGCCTCCAACACCCGGACCGCGGCCTTCCCGGCGCCGGGGTTCGTGTAGGTGGTGTACACGTCGGGGAACAGGAGGACCTCGCGGTCGGCCTCGTCGCGGGGAACGCCGGCGCCGCCGCGGGCCTCGAACCAGTCCGTCAGCGTCTCAGAGCGGAACGTCGGCAGGTCGCGCTCCTTCGCGATTCCCAGGGCCTTCTCCATGACGAGACCGGCGCCGGGAATCTTCCCCGGGAGGTTCGAGAGCGGCGCGAGCTTCGAGCCGAGCGGCGCGAGCGACTCGAAGTTGCCGAGCAGTCGCGTCCGCAGGTCGATCCCGTGCTCCTCGTGGTGGGCATGCTCGACCTCGGCCTTCAGCTTCGCCATGTCGACGCCGCTCGGGCAGTCCACCTTACACCCCTTACAGCCGACGCAGAGGTCCATCACCTCCGTGACGAACTCGTCGCCGGTGGGGTCGTCGGGCAGATCCCCCGAGATGGCGCCCCGAAGCATGTTCGCTCGGCCGCGAGTCGCTTGGATCTCCTCCTCCGAGGCGCGGTACGTCGGACACATCACCCCGCCGGTCGTCTCCTGTGGCCCCCGACAGCCGCCGCAGCCGTGACAGAGCTCGACCATCCCCTGCATCCCGTTGTCGATGGCCCACTCCATCGCGGGGTCGAAGCCGGCGTCGTAGTCGTACTCCGAGTCGAACCGGAGGTTCTCGCTCATGTCGAAGTCGCCGCAGACGTTCCCGGGGTTGAGCAGCCAGTCGGGGTCGAACGCGGTCTTGAGGTCGCGGAACGACCCCCAGAGCTCGTCGCCGTACAGCTTCCGGTTCCACTGGGTCCGAGCGTGCCCGTCCCCGTGCTCGCCGGAGACCGACCCGCCGAGCCGGACCACGGCGTCGGTGACGCGGTCGGCGATGTCGACCATCGCCTCGACGTCGTCGACCTCCTTCGTGTTGATCAGCGGCCGGATGTGGAGCACGCCGGGGCCGGCGTGCGCGTAGAACGTCGCGAACGTGCCGTTGTCCTCGAGGATCTCCTGGAACTCGCGGGTGTACTCGGGGAGGTGCTCCGGCGGGATCGCGCAGTCCTCGATGAAGGAGATGTGCTTCTCGTCGGTGGTCCGCGAGAGGAGGATCGGGAGCCCGGACTTGCGCATCTTCCAGAACCGGTCGCGCTGCTCGGCGTCGTGCGCCTCCATCGCGTGGACCGCGCGGCGCGGCTGGCTCGTCACGTCGGCGGCGCCCTCGCTCGGGTTCGACTCCGTCTCGGGCCGGGGACGGTCGTCGGTCGCGCCCACCCGGTCGGCGACGAGGTCCGCGACCTTCTGCTTCCCGTCCGCGTCGCCTTCGGCGTAGAACTCGACGAGGAGGACGGAGCTCGTCCCCTCGGGCAGCATCCCGACGACGTCGGCGAACTCCGGCGTGTCGGCGGCGAGCCCCAGCAGGACGTCGTCCATCACCTCGACGGCGGCGGGGTCGTGCGCTAAGATCGGCGCCACGTCCTCCATCGCGTCGAGGAGGTCGTCGTACGTCAGCAGCGCGACCGCCTTCGTGTGGGGGATCTCGACGAGCGAGACCGTCGCCTCGGTGACGGTCGCGAGCGTCCCCTCGCTGCCGGCCATGAGCCGAGCGAGGTTGACGACGCCCGCCTCGCCGTACTCGCCGCGGTGCTCGGCGAGCAGCCGATCGAGGTTGTAGCCGGAGACGTTCCGCTTCATCTCGGGGTAGCGCTCGTCGATCTCGTCGGCCTCCTCGTCGAGGATCCGGACGGTTTCGGCGTGGATCCGCGGGAGGAGCGCGTCGGCGTCGACGTCGGCGGACTCGCGGAGGTCGTCGACGGCGACCTCGCCGAAGGTCGTCACCGTCCCGTCCGCGAGCACGACCTCGGCCTCCTCGACGTAGTGGTCCGTCTTCCCGTACTTCAGCGAGTGCGAGCCGGTGGAGTTGTTACCGATCGCGCCGCCGACCGCGGACTTGTCGCGCCACGCCGGGTCGGGCGCGAACTTCAGCCCGTGCGGCTCGACCGCCGCGTTGAGGTCGCCTACGTACGCCCCCGCCTGGACCCGGGCCGTCGCCGCGTCCGGGTCGGTCGAGAGCACGGAGTCCATCGAGTCCGTGAGATCGAGGACGACCGCCTCGTTCACGGTCTGCCCGGCGAGCGACGTGCCGCCGCCCCGCGGTAGCACGGGGATCCCCTCGGCGAAGCAGTACTCCTGGACCGCCGCCACGTCCGCGGTCGATTCGGGCATCACGACGCCGATGGGCGTCACCTCGTACGCCGAGGCGTCGGTCGCGTAGAGCCGCTTCGAGTAGTCGTCGAACCGCACGTCACCGTCGACTCGGCGTTCGAGCGCGGCCACGAGCTCCGGACGCTCGGTCTCGCCCCCGGTGTAGTCGAAGTCCCCCCCGTCCCGCGGGTCCGGGTCCGGCGTGTTAGTTGCCATGAGAAACCTTCACGGTCGAACTATGAAAAATCCCCTGACCCCGCAGAGCAGACGGGAACCAGAACCGGTCGGGAGCGCGAGCGCCCGCCGCGGCGAGCGACGGGGCGGCCGCCGGAATCACCGACGCGCGGGAGCCGGCGGAACACCCATATATATCCCGTTGAATAATGACGTATGTCAGTCGCCGACCGCTCGACGTTCAAGCGTCGTCTCGACTCTCTCGGCGTGATCGTGACCGAGGGGACCGAGAGCGAATGCGCGGAACTGATCGACGAGGCCGCCGGCGACCCGGCGGTCGGGGTCGAGCTCGACGCCGGCTCCCTTCCGGACCGGATCGAGACGGACCCGACCACGGCCGAGTTCCGCGCGGCCCACACCGGCGTCACCGACGCGTCGCTCGGGGTCGCCGCGTACGGGAGCGTCGCGATCGAGGCCGACGCCGCCGGCACGGAACCGGTGAGCCTCTTCGTCGACCGCCACGTCGTCGTCCTCCGCGAGGCCGATCTCGTCCCGGACATGCCCGACGCGTTCGAGTGGCTCGGCCCGAAGGCGCGCGACGAGTCGGTCGACGTGGTGTTCGCGACCGGGCCGAGCGCGACCGCCGATATGGGCGGGCTCGTCCACGGCGCACACGGACCGAAGGAGGTGCACGTGGTGCTGTTGCGGGAGGGCGACGCCGGCGGACGCGACTCCGTGTCGTCGGAGGTGACCGCCGATGAGTAGCGACGCGGCCAAGGGGGACCGCATCCGCGAGCTGATGGCGACCGAGGGCGACGCGGTCGCCGAGAACACCCGCGGGTTCAATCGGGGACGGTACGAGTCGACGGGGCGGCTCGACGACTACGAGGAGCTGAAGGCGGAGGCCCGCGAGATCAAGGAGGACGCGATCGCTCGGCTCCCGGAGCTGATCGACGAGGTGAAAGCGTCCGTCGAGGCCAACGGCGGCACCGTCTACGTCGCCGACGACGCGGCGGACGCGAACCGGTACGTCACCGAGCTGACCGCCGAGGAGCGCGACGCCGACCGCCTCGTGAAGTCGAAGTCGATGACCTCCGAGGAGATCGAGGTGAACGAGGCGCTTGAGGCCGAGGGCGTGGAGGTGATCGAGACGGACCTCGGCGAGTGGGTGCTCCAGCTCGCCGACGAGGCGCCCTCGCACATCGTCGCGCCGGCGATACACAAGTCCCGCGAGGGGATCTCGGAGCTGTTCGCGGAGCGGTTCGACCTCGACGACCCGCCGGAGACCGCCGAGGAGCTCACGATGTTCGCCCGCGAGCGGCTCGGCGAGCTGGTCGAGGGCGCCGACGTGGGGATGACGGGAGCGAACTTCGTCGCCGCCGACTCCGGCACCATGCTGCTCGTCACCAGCGAGGGCAACGCCCGGAAGACGGTGAGCGCGACGGACACCCACGTCGCCGTCGCGGGCGTCGAGAAGCTCGTCCCGACCGTCGAGGACTTCTCGCCGTTCGTCGAGCTCATCGGTCGCTCCGGGACCGGGCAGGACGTGACCTCGTACATCTCCACGCTGACCCCGCCCGTCGACTCGCCGGTGCCGGACTTCGAGAGCGACGACGAGCCCCTCGCCGACGGCTCGGGCGACGACCGCGACTTCCACCTCGTGCTCATCGACAACGGCCGGATGGAGATGCGCGAGGACGAGCAGCTGAAAGAGACGCTGTACTGCATCCGGTGTTCCGCCTGCTCGAACGCCTGCGGGAACTTCCAGAGCGTCGGGGGCCACGCCTTCGGCGGCGAGACCTACTCCGGCGGCATCGCGACCGGGTGGGAGGCCGGCATCGAGGGGCTCGACGTCGCCGCCGAGTTCAACGACCTCTGTACCGGCTGCTCGCGGTGCGTCCCGGCGTGTCCGGTCGGGATCGACATCCCGTGGATCAACACGGTCGTCCGCGACCGCATCAACCGCGGCGAGGCCGACCCGGGCCAGACGGACTGGATGTTCGAGGAGCTGGTCCCGGACGAGGAGCCGGCCGGGCTCGACCTGGCCACCCGCCTCGTCGGCAACTACGAGACGCTGGCGAAGTGGGGGAGCCGGACCGCGCCGGTCGCGAACCGGCTCTCGGACGCGGGGCCGCTCCGTGCGCTCGCCGAGCGGGTCGCCGGGATCGACCGCCGCCGCGACCTCCCCGAGTTCGCGAGCGAGCCCCTCGTCGACTGGTTCGCGGCCCGCGGCGGCGCCCGGGTGCCGGCGGCCGAGGCCGAGCGCGAGGCCGTGCTCTACCCCGACACGGCGACGAACTACGTCGACGTCGACCGCGGGAAGGCGGCCGTGCGCGCGCTGGAGGCGCTCGGCGTCCACGTGCGGGTCCCGGACCTCCCGGGGAGCGGCCGCCCGCCGCTCTCGCAGGGGATGATCGCGACGGCGGAGTCGGCCGCCGAGGACGTGTACGCCGGGCTCGCGACTCACGTCGACGCCGGCCGCGACGTGGTCGTGATCGAGCCGAGCGACCTCGCGATGTTCCGGAGCGAGTACGAGAAGTTCCTCCCGGAGACCTCCCACGAGCGGCTCGCCGCGGCCAGCTACGACGTGATGGAGTACGTCTTCGGCCTGCTGGAGAACGGCGGGGACCCGGCCGCCCTGCGCGCGCCGGTCGAGGGCACCGGCCCGGTGGCGGCCGGCAAGCGCGTCGCCTACCACCCGCACTGTCAGGCGCGGACGATCGGCGTGGGCGAGCACGCCACCGCGGTGATGGAGGCGCTCGGCTACGACGTGCGCGTCTCCGACACCGAGTGCTGCGGGATGGCCGGCTCGTTCGGCTACAAGAACGACTACTACGAGCTGAGCATGGACGTTGGCGAGCCTATCCGCGAGCAGTTCGGCGACACCGACCGCACCGTCGTCGCCGCCGGCACCTCCTGTACCGAGCAGATCGACGCGCTGCTCGGCGACGCGCCGATGCATCCCGTAGAGCTGGTCGCGCCGCGGGAGTGACCGACCGGGACGGGCGGTCGGGGTCGTCTCCGACGCTCGCCGACCCTCGCCGTCTCTCATCGACTCTCGCCGACCCTCGCCGCCGGCCTCATCGCCCCCGACCGCCGAGCCGCCCGTCTGACGGGCGTCGTTCGACAACGAACGCTTAATAGGCGCGCTCCTGACCGTATGTGATATGAACGCGGCCCCACAGGAGATCACGTCGCTCGTCGGTCGTGAGGTGTACTCGAACAACGGCGTTTTCGTCGGCGAGATCGAGGACGTGCGCCTCGATCTAGACGCGCAGGCGGTGACCGGACTCGCGCTCGCGCAGCTCAACCACGAGCTGTTCGCCGGGCGCGTCGAAAGGAACACGGGCGTCATCGTCCCGTACCGGTGGGTACGCGCCGTCGGCGACGTCGTGCTGATCAACGACATCATCGAACGGCTCGACACCGGCGGCGACGACGAAGAGGAAGCCGAGATCGGCCAGTCCGCGTAGCCGATTAAAACGGGAGCGCGTCGCGGAGGCTGGTGAGGAAGCCGCCGCCCTCCCGACGCTTGCGGTCGAACACCGGGTACAGCGCGTCGAGAAATTCGGTCTCGTTCTCGAACCGGGTCTGTGGCACCTCGTTTAGCGCCTCGGAGATTCGGATCGTGCGGCCCTTGGCGTCGTACGGAATCGCGCCGTCCTCGAGCGCGTCGACGATCTCCTCGTCGGTCGCGGGGAACGAGACGCCGGCCTCCTCGACCCGCTCGTCGAGCACGGCGATGCCGAACTCGATCGCGTCGGGCTCTGAGGAACCGCCGCCGGGTGGGCGTGCTGCCATCGGAGGGTCGTACTCGCTCGGTCCTTTTTAAACCCATGCCCGCGCCGAACTCGCTCGGCGTCGTTCGGACGCGGTCTCGACCGGCTCGCTCCGGTGGCCGCTCGGCGCGCGCTCCGGGGGCGCTCGACGCGGCTCACTCCGGGATCGACTCCTCGGGCGGGGCCGCGTCCAGCAGGGCGAGTTCCATCCCGTCGCCCGAGCGGTCGAACGCGGCGACGCTCTCCTCGTCGTACGGCGGAACCGCGACGAGCACGACCGCCGCGAGGTCGTCCGTCTTCGAGACGCCCAGGAACCCGCCCGGATGCGAGAGGAACCGCCCCCCGCCGTGACCCGCCGGGGTGCCGAGGTCGACGCCGAACACCGCGTTCACCGACCCGCCGACGTCCGGCGTGAAATGCGTCACCACCGGCGTCTCGGGGCCGAGACCGGTGTCGGCGTCGAAGTCGCCCGCGCGCGTGGCCGAGAGCCGGAGGTTCGTCTCGTTCGGGTCGCGCTCCGCGGCGCGTTCGAGCAGCACCGTCAGCAGGTCGCGGGTGACGTGGATCACGGTCAGATCCCGATCGCGGACCGGAGCGTCTTGGCGTAGAGCCCCGGCGCTTTCCCCCGCGAGTTCGAGAGCGCGTCCTCGACCGCGATTGCCGCGCGGTCGAGCACGCCCACGCCGTGCCCGACCAGCACGCGGTCGGGATCGCGGCCCGAGAGCGCCGTCGTCGGCGGCGTCAGCCGGAGCATCGGGTGGACCCCGATCCGCTCGCGGTCCCCGCGGAAGTACGACGAGGTGCCGAGCGACTCCGGGACGATCAGGGTCTCGCCGTCGAAGAACCCGACCTCCTGCCACGGCGGCAGCGAGGAGTCGCGGATCCGGAACGCCTCGAAGCCGGTGTCGGCCAGCCGATCGCCGAACCGCTCGATCGGCGCGTCGAGTTCGTTCGCGACGCCGGTCATCCACTCGGGGACCCACACCGAGACGCCGTGACGGGTCGCGATCGCGGCGCTGTCGCGCTTGTGTCGGTCGAGCCCGACCACGACGCCAGCGACCGTGCCGAGTTCGGCCAGCAGGTCGTCGAGCCCGGGGGCGTCGACGGGGTCGAACACCCAGACGTCGTTGCTCTCGCTTTCCTCGTTCGGCACCGCGACCGCGTGGCTCGCGCGCTCCATCGTCTCCTCGGGATACGCGATCCACCCCACGCCGCCGTCGAACCGGTCGATCTCGTGGAGGTCTGCCTCGCCGTCGCCTTTCATTCCCATACGAACGCATTCGGCCCCGACCCCTTTCAACCCGTCTCCGGCGGCACGCCGTCCGCGCCCATCGGGCGGGGCGGCCCGAGGTCGCCGTCGTCTACGGCCACTTGATCGAACAGCCCCGGGAGGGGCGGTCGGGGATCTCGACCGCCTCGCCCGCGAGCACCGACTCCACCGCGTCTCTGACGTAGTACTCGGTCGGCTCGTCGTCCGGGTTGAGCGCGTCGTCGAGCCGGCCGTGGTACCGGAGCCGCCACGCGTCGTCCTCGCGGCCGAACAGGAACGGATCGGGCGTACAGACCGCCCCGTACGCCTCGGCGACCTCGCCGGTCTCGTCGCGGAGGTACGCGTCGTAGGCGATCGTCCCGTCGGCGACGCGCTCGCGCATCGCCTCGAACGAGTCCTCCGGGTACTCGTCGGCGTCGTTGGGATTGATCCCGACGACGGCCAGGTCGTCGTACTCGGCCGCGAGGTCGTTGAGGAGGTCGAACTTCGCCTGCGCGTACGGGCAGTGGTTGCAGGTGAAGACGACGAGGAGCGCGTCCGCGTCGAACGAGTCGAGCTGGTGGGTCTCGCCGTCGACGCCGGGCAGTTCGAAGTCGGGGGCCGCGTCGCCGCGGTCGAGCGCCGAGTCGGACTCCTTCATCACCATGTGCGTCGATACCGCCGGCGGAAGTAAAACCGTTCCGCGGTCACCGACGGGCGACCGACTACGGGCGGTCACCGACCGATCACCGCCGTGCGAACGCCGTCGCGATCGCGTGGGCCGCGCCGATCGCGGTCAGCCAAGCGATCGCGAACGCGACCACGGCGGCGGCGATGGGCGTCCAGTTCGGGAGCGCGACCGCGCCGGGCCGGAGCGGGTCCGCCCCCACAGCCGGCGCGACCGCCGCGACCAGTCCGGCGGTCGCCGCGAGGACGGCTACCGACGCACCGAGGGCGCCGACGACGCCGACGACCCCGCCCGCGGCGGGTCGCGGGCCGGGCGCGCCCGACTCGGCACGTCGTCGCGGGCGCATCACCGAGCCGCCCCCGCCGCGTTCCGGACGTTCATCTCCGTCTTCCGGGCACGGGTCGCGCCGGCGCGCTCTCACTGTTCCCCGCGGTCGCCGATCGCTCGCTGGCACGCGAGCGCTGGCCTCGGATCCCCTCTTAAACCTCCGGTCCGACCGCTGGCTGCCGCCGACTCAGGGCTTTTGAACGGAGCCGGCGTAGACGGCCCATGGCCACCCGCGAGCCGAACTACCGAACGCTCCGGCTGCTGTGCGCGAACGCCGTCGGCATGGCCGGGTTCCTGCTCGCGTACGCGCTGGGTCGGGAGTTCGCGCTCGCGCTCGTCGCGGGGCTCCTCCTCGCCGCCATCGGCTACGTCGCGTCGAGCGCGGTCGTCGAGTACGCGGGGGGGTGACGGACCGAATACGGAACGGTTAACATGTCGGATAAGGAGTACACTTACGAATGACGGGAGAGGACGCAGGCGGACCGGCCGGGATCGCGGCCTCGGGTGCCTCCTCGCCCCCGATCCGCGTTCTCTTCGTCGACGACGAGCCGGGGTTCGCGGACACCGCCGCGTCGCTCGTCGAGGCGCGCGACGACCGCTTCGACGTGACGCCCGAGACCGACCCGACCGAGGCGCTGGACGCGATCGAGTCGGGCGCGTTCGACTGCGTCGTCAGCGACTACGAGATGCCCGGAATCGACGGCGTCGAGCTCCTCGGGAGCGTCCGCGAGCGGCGCGGCGACCTCCCGTTCGTGCTGTTCACGGGTCAGGGGTCAGAGCGGGTAGCGAGCGAGGCCGTCGCCGCCGGCGTCGACGCGTACCTCCCGAAGAACGGCGTCGACGATCCGTACGCGACGCTCGCGTCGCGGATCGCTGACGCGGTGTCGGAGGCGCGAACCGACCGGCGGCTCGCGGAACACCTCGACCGGATGACGGACGCCTTCTGCGGGATCGACGGGGAGTGGCGGCTCACGTACCTCAACGAGCGAGCCAGGGAGATGCTCAAGCGCGACGCCGCCGACCTCCTTGGTGACCCGATCTGGGAGCGGTTCCCCGGCGCCCGCGGGACGGTCCTCGAAGCGGAGCTCAGGACGGCGATGGAGGAGGGGGAGCCCCGCGACTTCGAGTACCGCTTCGACGCGGTCGGGGCCGACCTCGCCGTCAACGTCTACCCGTCGGACACCGGGCTCTCCGTCTACTTCCGCGACGTGACCGAGGAGAAGGAACGGGAGCGCGAGCTCCGCCAGCTCTCCGAGCGGCTCCGGCTCGCGATCGAGGGGGCCGACGTCGGCGTCTGGGACTGGGACCTCCGCAGCGACGAGGTCCGGTTCGACGAGCGGTGGGCCGCGATGTTGGGGTACGACCGCTCCGAGATCGCCCTCGAGCTCTCTGAGTGGGAGGACCGCGTGCATCCGGACGACGTCGGCGGGGCGTGGTCGGCGCTGGAGGCGCACTTCGCCGGAGAGACCGAGCAGTACCAGTGCGACCACCGGATGCGGTCGAAGTCCGGCGAGTGGCGGTGGATCCGTGACCGCGGCCGCGTCGTCGAGCGCGACGAGGACGGCGACCCGGTCCGCGCGGTGGGGATCCACATGGACGTGACCGAGGAGAAGGAGCGCGAGCGAGACCTCGAACGCTACCGCCGGCTCGTCGACGAGCTCCCCGACGCCGTCGCGGTGTACGACGCCGACGCCCGCTTCGAGCTGGCGAACGACCGGATCGCCCAGGTGTACGAGGCGTCGCGCGAGGAGCTCGTCGGCGGGCCGAGCCGACTGATCGACCGCATCCGGAAAAGCCGCGACGGCGACCCCTTCGCGGCCCTCGTCGCCGGCGACCGCGAGACCCTGTCGGGCACCGTCGAGGTGGACTTCCCCGGGCTGCCGGAGTCGATCGTCGACTTCGGCCTGCGCCGCCTCGTCATCGACGGCGAGTTCGACGGCGTGCTCGGGATCGCCCGCGACGTGACGGACCGGCGTCGCCGACAGCGTCGCCTCGAACGCACCTCGGCGCGGCTTGAGGCGCTCTACGACGGCTCGCCCGACATGGTCGACATCCACGACGAGACGGGCGAGATCGTCGACGTGAACCGAGTGATGGCGGCGGAGCTCGGCTACGACCCCGACGAGCTGGCCGGGATGAAGGTGTGGGACGTCGACCGGGAGATGGACCCGGACGACGCCGTCGAGATGTGGGAGGATATCGAGATGGACGAGACGATTCGCTTGGAGACGACGTTCGCGCGGGCGGACGGCACGACGTTCCCCGTCGAGGTCCACGTCCGTCGGATCGACGTTCACGGCGAGGACCGGTTCCTCGCCAGCAGCCGCGATATCTCGGAGCGGAAAGCGTACGAGGACCGGATCGAGCGCGAGAACGAGCGGCTCGACGAGTTCGCCTCGATCGTCTCGCACGACCTCCGGAACCCCCTCAACGTGCTCTCCGGCTATCTTCGACTCGCCAGGGAGACGGGGAACGACTCCTACTTCGACCGCTGCGACCGGGCGCTCGACGAGATGGAACGGCTGATCGAGGACGTCCTCACGCTCGCCAGACAGGGCGACGCGGTGGGGCCGGTCGAACGCGTCGCCCTCGGCGAGGTAGCGGATCGGTACGGCGCAGACGCGTTCGGATCGGTCGAGGGCGACGACCCCGGAGGCGGCGACGAGACCGGCGACGCCGCCCTCGAGGTCGACTTCGAGGCCGAGCGCGAGGTGCTCGCCGACCGCAGCCGTCTGAAGCGACTCTTTGAGAACCTCTTCCGGAACGCGGCCGAGCACGGCGGCGGCCGGGTGGTCGTCGGCGACCTCGAGGACGGCTTCTACGCCGCCGACGACGGGCCGGGGATCCCCGAGGAGCGCCGCGACGAGGTGTTCGACAGCGGCTACACCACCTCCGACACCGGTACCGGCTTCGGGCTCGCCATCGTCGAGCGCATCGCCGAGGCCCACGGCTGGGAGGTGACGCTGACCGAGAGCGGGTCGGGCGGCGCGCGCTTCGAGTTCCGCGGCGTCGACCGGCCGTAGGCGTCCGGCGATCCGGGCCCGCGGCCGGCGCTCGGCGCGGGTGCGGCGTATTAAAAAAACGCGGTCGGCGGTCCCGGTCTTCAGAAGGCGCCGGGGTAGACGCTCACGTCGGCGTGAAGCCCCTCGCGCAGCGCGCTGTGGACGTGACAGATCCCCTCGGCGCGCTCGGCGATGTCCGACGCGGTCTCGTCGTCGAGGTCGGCCTCCACGTGGACGTCGAAGGCGACGGCCGCTAGGTCGTCGTCATCGTCGAGGTCGGCGCTCGCGTCGATCTGGATCTTCCCGAGGTCCTCCTCGCCGCGCTGGCTCCCGCCGACGCGGAAGGCGGGGAGGTAACAGGAGGCGTACGTCGCGACGAGCGCGGCGTTCGGATTCGGCCCCGTCTCGTCGGTCGCGTCGATCTGTAGGTCGAAGTCGCCGACCTGACTCGTGCAGGCGTACCCTTCCTCGGAGACGGTGGACGTCTCGATGTCAGACATGGTCACCCGTGGGTTCGTTCCCGGCCCGCTAAAGGCTGCCGACACGTGACGGGCCGGCCAGTGGAAACGCGCGAGAGCGACAGGTCGCGAGGAAGGGAATCGTCTCGCGGGAGGGGTCCGCGGTCAGTCGTCCGGCCGTTCGTCGGCGCCGGCTCCGGTGGCCGCCCGGAGATCGGCTTCGATGCCCTCCAGCGTTCGGCCGCTCGTCTCCGGGACCGTCCGGTA
>NZ_NHPG01000090.1:0-27195 GCF_002252965.1 Halorubrum sp. Ea1 | reverse complement strand
CGACGCCGCGGACCGCGGCGTCGGCGTCGAGTTCCTCGTCGACGACCGCGACGCCGCCCCGGAGACGGTCACGCGGATCGAGTCGTTGGCGGACGGGGCTACCCTCGCCGTCCCGCTCGAAGCGGTCCCCGACGACGCCCTCGACGGCGACGGCCTCCGAGTTCACGCGGTCCCGCGTGCGGAGCGGTACGGGGCGGCCGAGACGGTGCGCATCGGGCGCGGGAACGGCGACGAGAGGCGGACGGCGGACGGAGGCGGCGTCGACGAGCGGCCGACGGCCGACGGCGTCGCCGGTGGCGGCGCGCCGGTCGCGGTCACCGACCCTCACGCCGCCCCGGAGTGGGCCGACGCGCCGACGATATACGAGGCGTTCGTCAGGTCGTTCGCGGGCGACACCCTCCCGACGACGTTCCGCGAGATCGAGCGCCGGGTGCCGTATCTGGAGAGCCTGCGCGTCGACGCGCTGTGGCTGACGCCCGTGCTCGCCTCGCCGACCGAGCACGGCTACCACGTCACCGACTACTACGAGACGGCGAGCGACCTCGGCTCGCGCGAGGCGTTCGAGTCGCTCGTGGAGACCTGCCACGACGCCGGGATCCGGGTGGTCTTCGACCTCGTGATCAACCACACCTCCCGCGACCACCCCGCGTTCCAGATGCACGCCGCCGGCGTCGACGCGTACGCCGACCACTACCGCCGGGCCGACGGCGCCTTCGACGTGACCGGGACCGACTGGGCGGAGCTCGCCCCCGGCGACATGCCGGAGTACTACTTCAACTGGCGGCGGATCCCCAACCTCAACTTCGACAGTCCTGCCGTCCGGGCGTGGCTGCTGGACGTAGTCGACGAGTGGGCCGCCGTCGTCGACGGCTTCCGCGCCGACGTGGCGTGGGGGGTCCCGCACGGGTTCTGGAAGGAGGTCGCCGACCGCGTCCCCGACGACGTCCTCCTGCTCGACGAGACGCTCCCGCACGACCCCTTCTACGGCGAGGGGGAGTTCGACCTCCACTACGACACCTCCCTCTACGGGATCCTCCGCGACGTCGGCGCGGGCGAGGCCCCCGCGAGCGCGGTCGGCGACGCGTTCGACCGCGCCGCGTGGCTCGGCTTCGACGATCCGAGCGCGCAGATGCGCTACGTCGAGAACCACGACGAGGACCGCTACCTCGCCGAGTACGGCCGAGACGCCCTGAAGGCCGCCGCCGCGACCGTCTTCACGCTCCCCGGCGCGCCGATGATCTACGCCGGGCAGGAGCGCGGCAACGAGACGTACCGCGGCCCCGTCCGCTGGCACGACGGCGACAACGACCTCACCGACTTCCACCGCGACCTGGCCGCGCTCCGCGAGCGCGAGCCGCTCCTCCGCGAGGGCGCCGTCGACTTCAGCGGCCCCGCGACGGACGTGCGCGTCGTCGACGGCGACCCGGAGCGGGTGACCGCGTACGCCCGGACGGCGGTCGGCGATAACGAGGGCGCCGACGAGGCGGACGGCGACGCCCTCCTCGTCGTCGTCAACTTCGCGACCGAGCCGGCGACGGTCGCGGTGCCGGAGGGAGTCGAGACCGACCTGTTCGCCGACCGCGCGGTCGGGACCGAGGTCGCCGTCGACGCCGTGGCCGTCCTCAGATAGGGTCCCGTCTCCCCGGTCGCGGTATCCGCGTCCGGTCGCGTCGTCCGACCCTTATAAGTGGTCGCCTCGCCCTCTGTTGCGTATGGACGACCGGACGCTGAACGATCTCCTCCGCCGATTCGGGCTCTCGGACAAGGAGATCGACACGTATCTGAGTCTCTTGGAGCACGGCGAGGCGAAGGCAAGCACCATCGCGGACGCCGCCGGCGTGTCGAAGCGCTACGTCTACAGCGTGAGCGAGTCGCTCGCGGACCGCGGGTTCGTAGAGGTGAACGACCACGTCGTGCCGACGACGATCCGCGCGAACCCGCCCGACGAGGTGATAAACCGGCTCCGCTCGGACGTCGACGCGATCCGACCCGGACTGGAGGAGCGCTTCTCGCGGGTGGAGCGGCGGGCCGAGCAGTTCGAGGTGATCAAGTCCCGCGTCACGGTCATCAAGCGGATCCGGTCGCTGCTCGACGGGGCGGAGTCGGAGGTCGCGCTGTCGGTCACGGCCAAGCACCTCCCGGAGGTCCGGGAGTCGCTCGCGGACGCGGTCGACCGGGGCGTGCTCGTGCTCCTCGTCGTCTCCGACGCCGAGGGGACGTCGGTCGGAGACGCCGGCGGCGACGCGGTCGACCTCGAGGGCGTCGCCAGCGTCGTTCGGACGTGGAGCGAGGCGATGCCCACGCTACTCACCGTGGACTCGGCGGCCGGCGTCGTCGCCCCGCCCGAGCTGCTCCGGCGGTCCGACACCGACCGGCAGGCGATCCACTTCTCGCAGGAACAGCTCGCGCCCGTCATCGTCGGCTCCTTCCTCGGGAACTACTGGCCGGCCGCGACCGAGGCCGCGACCGCGCCGCCGGCGCCGCTCCCGGCGGAGTACGAGAACTTCCGGCACACGGTGTTACAGGCGACCCTGCGGCTCCGCGCCGGCGAGACGCCGCGCGTAACCGTCGGCGGGCGGCGGACGGAGAGCGACGAGGCCGTCGAGCTCGTGGGACGCGTCGTCGAGGCGAAACAGGGGATGGTCGAGCCGACGAACAACGAGTTCCCGGTCCAGCACTCGCTCGTCGTGGAGACCGACGACGGCACCGTCACCGTCGGCGGGAAGGGCGCGTTCGTCGAGGACGTCGAGGCCGACCTCGTGCGGATAGAGGCGGACGAGGCCGGCGAGGCGGACGCGTCCGGCGGCACCGCCGACGCCGAATAGGTCGACGCCGCGCGGGCCGACGCCGACCTACTCGCGGATCGGCGCGCTCGTCAGCCCCGACGGCTCGTCGCCGGACGCGGTGTCGATCCCGAGCCGCCAGCCCCCCTCCACGGCGTCGACGCGGACCGCCCGCGGGGGCGACCGGTCGCCGTGTCGGCACAGTTCGAGAGCGACCGGAAGCGTCGGGAACCGCCCGTCCCGGGGGGTCAGCGCGTAGTCGGACACGTGGACGACCACCGACTCGGCCGGCGGCTCGTCGCTGCCCGAGTCGGCCGCGTAGCTCCCGACGACCCCCGCTCCGGCGAGGCGCTCGAACGCCCCCGCGACCGGGTCCGCGTCGGGCGCGACGGGGAGCCGCGACGCGGCGTCGGCCAGCACCGCGGCCTGTTCGGTCGGCTCGAGGCCGCGGCGGAGCTCGAACGCCATCGCTTCGAGGAGCCGGAGACAGAGGCCGTCCGGGTCCGACCGCTCCTCCGCGAACGCGAAGTAGGCGTCCATGACCGCCGACTCGACCGCGTCGTGGTCGCCCGCCGAGAGGGCCTCGAACACCGCCGCCGCCGCGTCGTGGCAGAACCCGACGAGGTCGCGGCTCGGCGCGGGATTCGGTTCGGGGTCGCGGCTCGAATCGGGGTTCGGTCCGGGGTCGCGGCCCACGGCGGGGTCGGAGAGCGACCAGTCCGCCGCCTCGGTCGCCGAGAACCGCAGCACGTCGTGCGCGTCGCCGGCGGACCGACCGCTTCCGGCGTCGCCGTCGGCGCTCCTGTCGCAGACGCCGCGGTCGACGCCCTCGTCGCCCGCGTACTCCTGCCGGACGATCACGTCGTAGTACGGGACCTGCGGGTCGTACCGGCGGAGCGCGTCGCGGTACTGCTCGGTGGCGCGGGCGGCGGCGCGCGCGGCGGCCCGGCTCTCGAACCGGAGCCCGGCCGCGGGGACCGGTCGGTCGCCGTAGCGGGCGCAGACGAGCGAGTACTCGCCGGTCTCCGACGAGAGCGCCTCGATATGGTCGCTGATAGCCGCCAGCGTCGTCCCGATCACGTCGCGGTCACGCTCCGCATCCGGTCACTCCTCCAGGCTCGGGTGGGTCTCTTGCGGGTCGGGATGCGGTTCCGCGAACCGCTCGCGGGTCGCGTCCAGCGAGGCGGCCTCGCGTTCGCGGCGCTCGTCGGCGCCGATCTCCTCGCAGCCCGGGGGCACCTCGCGGCCCCGGTCGGTGAAGTACCCCTCCGGCGTCACCCAGTCGTGGTAGAAGGGCGCGTCGTCGTCCTCCAACAGCGTGACCGCGACCTCGGCGCCGTGGCCGGCGCACACCGCGGCCTGGTGGGGCTTCTCCGCGAGCCGCCCCGCCGCGTACAGCCCGTCGACGCCGGTCCGGCCGCGCTCGTCGACGTCGACGTACGCCTTCCCGCGCTCGATGATCCCGACGCCGTCGACGCCGTCGAGGTAGCCGACCTCGTTCTTCGTGGCCGCGACGACGTACCGCGTCCGGATCCGGTCGTCGCCGTCGGTGGCGACGGCGAACCGGGCGTCGTCGCTCGGGGCGCCGTCGCTCGGGACGGCGCCGTCACCGCCGGAATCGGCGTCGCCGGAGTCGATCGCGGCGACCCGCGTCACCCGCGCGTCGAGTCGGTCCGCGCCGGCGGCCTCGGCCTGCTCGCCGAGGAGGTCGAGCAGTCGGCGGGCGTTGACTCCGAGCGGGAACCCGGGGAAGTTCTCCAGGTGGGCGTTCCGCCGGAGGATCGACGCGCCGCCGTCGACGACGAGCGTGTCGAGCCCCTGACGCGCCGTGAACACGGCCGCCGAGAGCCCGGCGACGCCGCCGCCGACGACGACCACGTCGCGCGGGGGGGTCGACCCGTCGGTCATCGGTCGACCACCCGTCGGTTCCGTCGGGAACGGTCCGCCGCCCGTAGCTGATTCGGCTCCATACCCGTCGACACGGGCGAGGCGAGGTAGGATCTTCGGTCCCGCGGGTCTGACGCGATGCGCTGTCGAGCGGCCGGCCTCGCCCCGCTCATCGCCGCACCCGGACCGGGTTGGCGGCGGCGATGAACGGCTCGTCCCGGTCGGTCGCCGCGAACGCGAGGTCGCCGCACGCGCCGCGTTCGACCCGCCACGTCGGCAGCGCCGGGACGTCGTAGTCGGTCGGGTCGCCGTAGGTCGCCGCCACGGTCCACTCGCGGGCGCGCATCTACAGGTCCCCCTTGATCGCGTCCGCGACGCGCTTCCGGTCGAACAGCCGCTCGTTCTCGGGGATCGCCGGATACGGACCCTCCTCGTACCGCGGCCACGCGCCGAACGCGTCGGGGTAGAGCTGCTTCGCCGTCATCTCCAGCTGGAACAGATTCAGTATCGGGCCCTGATACCGGGCGCCCTGCGGGTGGATGCGGTCGTTCCGGACCGCCGCGATCTCCGAGCCGACGGCGTCCTCCTCGAAGGCGGTCCGTCGCCCGGCCATGTCCGTCCCCGGCTCCATCCCGCCGAGGTAGAGGATGACGTCGGGATCGGCCTCGAGCATCGTCTCGAAGTCGACGACCGTGCCGGACTCGACGCTCCCCTCGAACGCGTCGCGCGGGCCGAGCGGGCGCGTGTGCGACGTGAGGAAGCCGGGGTTGCTCAGCGTGTACGCGTAGATGCTCTCGATGTCGGCGGCGGCGATCATGATCGCGGTCGGGCGCTCCTCCTCGGGCGGCAGCCCCTCTTCGATCGTCGACAGAAGCCCCTCGCGGACCTCCGCGAGCGCCTCGTAGCGCTCGCGCTCCCGGAACGCGTCGGCGACGATCTCGAACTGCTCCCACAGGCCGTAGTACTGGTAGCCGTCGGCCCACTCGTCCGTCGGCTCCTGGTGGCGGTCGCTGAGGGAGTTGCCGAACCACGGCGAGACGTTCTCGGCGACCTCGTCGACGTCCGCGCGGTCCCAGGCGTCCTGTCGGGTGATCCACGCCGGGTCCGCGAGGTGGACGTCGCTGTCGAGCTCGTACAGCTTCTCCTTGTCCGGCTTCCACGAGGAGTAGCGCCCGGACCAGTCGAGCGAGACGCCCGGGAGCCGCTCGACGAACTGGTTCCACAGCCCGTCGTAGTAGTCGGGCGCGTGCAGCGCGGTGACGTCGTTCCCCCGGCCGAGCGCGAACGCCATGTCCGCGTGGTGGGTGAGCCGCGTGAACACCGTCTCCGGCGGCGACTCGAACGTCACCTCGCCCATCGGCGAGATCGACGCCGTGTAGCTCTCGGCGGTGTCGCCGGACCCGTCAGAATCGTCGCCGTCGGCCGAGCCGTCGTCGGTGCCGTTGCCGTCGGCCGAGCCGTCGTCGGCGCCGTCGCCCTCCCCGTCGCCACCGCCGGTGCAGCCGGCGAGCAGACCGCCGAGCGCGACGGTACCGCCGTACTTCGCGAACGCTCTGCGGGTCGGATCCCCGTGTACCGCGTCGTCTCTGGACATGTTTTTAGGCTAGCCTAAAGATGTTTAACCACTTCGGTTTTTAGGTCGGACTAAAATATATTGCCACGTCGTCGTCGGCCGGACGCGTCGGGTTACTCCGACCCCTCGTGCCTGGCGCGCAACGGGGTGACGCGGGGGCCGTTCTCGGTCTGCACCACGTCGGTGTCGACGCGGAACACGTCAGCGAGCAGCTCCTCGGTGACGACCTCTCCCGGGGCGCCGCGGGCCCGTATCTCGCCGTCCTTGAGCGCGACCATCCGGTCGGCGAGCCGCGCGGCCTGCTCGATGTCGTGGAGCACGACGACGACCGTCACGTCGCTCTCGTCGCGCAGCGTCTCGATGATCTCCATCACCTCCATCTGGTGGTGTAAGTCGAGGAACGTCGTCGGCTCGTCGAGGAGGAGCACGTCGGTGTCCTGCGCGAGGACCATCGCGATCCACGCGAGCTGCTTCTGCCCGCCGCTGAGGCTCCCGACCTCGCGGTCCCTGAGGTGGCCGCAGCCCGCCAGCTCGATGGCGCGGTCGACCGCGCGAGCGTCCGCCTCGGTCGTCCGCTCGAAGAAGCCGCGGTGCGGGTACCGACCGTGATGGACGAGGTCCTCGACGGTGATGCTGTCCGGCGACGTGCTCTCCTGTGACAGCAGCCCGAGCTTCCGGGCGAGCGCCTTCGTGTCCATCGAGTGAACGTCGCGTCCGTCCAGGAGCACGGAGCCGTCCTCGGGCGCGAGCTGGTTCGCCAACCCCTTCAGCAGGGTGCTCTTGCCCGACCCGTTCGGACCGACGAGGGCGGTGACCGCGCCCGGCTCGGCCGCGATCGACGCGCCGTCGACGACCGGTTCCGGAGCGGTCGGGTACCCCAACACGAGCCCCTCGGCGTCGAGGTCGCTCGCGTCGGTGGCGCCCGCCGCGCGCTCGCCGGTCGTTCGGTTCGGCGCGTTCGCGCCGCTCAGTTCGTCCGAATCCGTCGCGTTCGTGCGTTCGATGGACATTCAGAGTTCACCCATGTTCTGCCGTCTCCGCATCAGGTACAGGAAGTACGGCCCGCCGACGAGCCCGGTGACGATCCCCACCGGGATCTGCGCGTCCGCGCCCGTCAGGACGCTCATCCCGAGCCGGGCGCCCACGTCGGCGGCGACCATCAGGGCGGGGCCGACGAACAGGCACCCGACGATCAGCCGCTTGTAATCGCTCCCGACGAGGTTCCGCACCATGTGCGGGACGATCAGCCCGACGAAGCTGACGATGCCGGCCACCGCGATGCTGGCGGCGGCCGCGAGCACCGCGACCCCCGACAGCGCGAACCGCACCCGCTCTATCGACATCCCGAGCGACTTCGCGGTCTGCTCGCCCAACAGGAGCAGGTTCAGCTGCCGCGATCCGGCGATCGAGAGCAGTACCGCGACGACCGTCCACGGGAGCGCCAGCCGCACCTGCGCCCAGTCCGT
Source organism: Halorubrum sp. Ea1 (assembly GCF_002252965.1). Taxonomy (NCBI): domain Archaea; kingdom Methanobacteriati; phylum Methanobacteriota; class Halobacteria; order Halobacteriales; family Haloferacaceae; genus Halorubrum; species Halorubrum sp. Ea1. The sequence goes on along the minus strand of NZ_NHPG01000090.1, from coordinate 19,486 downwards.
CCCGGTCAGCGAGCCGGTCGTCCACTGGATCGCCGACTGGACGACGCCGATGTCGTCGGCGAAGAAGAACAGCGCCGTCTGGAGGCTCCCGAAGACGGTCCCGACGATCACGCCCGCGAGCACGAGCCGGACGGGGCTCGTCCCGTTCTTCCACGCGATGGCGTACACGATCAGGAACGCGACGGCGCCGCCCAGCGCCGCGATCAGCGGGAGGAACGCAGAGAGCCCTCCGAACACGACCAGCGTCAGCAGGATCATCAGCCCGGCCCCGGAGGAGACGCCGAGGATGAACGGGCTCGCGAGCTCGTTCCTGGTGACCGCCTGGAAGATCGCGCCCGAGACGCCGAGGTTCATCCCGACGATGGCCCCGACGATCACCCGCGGTAGGCGGATGTTCCAGACGATCAGCGTGCCGTGCGACAGCTCCGGCAGCTCGCCCTGAAAGCCCGTGATCGCCCGCATCAGCTCCTCGCCGACGAGGAAGTTGAGCAGCCACCGCGGGTCGAGGAGGACCGCGGGGTCGAGGACGGCCCGCCACGCCTCGCCGACCGTCATCGAGTAGGCGCCGAAGCTCACCTGCACGAGGCCCGCGACGACGACCACCGCGAGGCTCCCGACCGCGACGCTCACGAGTTTCGGGTCGAGCAGCCAGCCGAAGCGGTCGGTCCCGGCCGACCGGCTCGTCGACGCCCCGCCGCCGACCGCGGACCGCTCGCCGCTCATCGCGCCCCCTGGTCGGCCGCCGCTCCGTCTCCCCCCGCTCCGTCGGCCGCCTCCCGCCCGCCGTTCAATTCGGTCGCGTGCGCCGCGATCGCCTCGTCGTCCATCGCGTCGAGCAGGGCGGCGGCGCCGTGGGCGTCGACGACCGCGGCCGGGTCGAGGTGCGCCGCGAGCGCGCGCCGCCCGGCGGCCGCCCGCGATTCGGCCTCGTCCGCGTCGACGTACGACGACAGCGAGGCGTCGATCGCGGCCTCGCGGACGCGGGCGAACCGGTCCGAGTCCGGGTCGACGGGGGCGTCGGCGTGCTCCGCGTCGAACCACTCGGCCCACCGCTCGCGGTCGGTCCACTCGTCGTCGACCGCGGCCTCGCGACGCAGCCAGTCGACGCCCTCGGCCGCCGCGGGCCACCAGCCGTCGTCGATCCGCGCGTCGGCGACGACCCGCTTCCCGACGCGGGCGCCCCGGCCGGCCGCCGTGACGACCTGGCGGTCGGCCGCCGACGGCGACGCGACGTAGAGCCCGTCGACCGGCGTCGTCCCGTCGCGGTCGGCGTACTCGCGGTCGAAGCCCTCGTGGGTCTCGTCGCCGTGCTCGTGGACCGCGAACATCGCCTCGTCGTCGAGCCCGCGGAGGTACTCGCCGCCGTACCGCGTCGCCGCGACCACGCGGCGGGCGGTGACCGGCTCGCCCTCCTGCGGCGTGACGCGGAGGCCGGCGGCGTCATCCCCGTCTCCGGCTCGGCGTTCGACGTCTTCGACGAGGTCCGAGACGACCGAACACCCCGCCCGCTCCGCGTGCGAGCGGAGCAGCTCCGCGAAGGTCTCGACGTCGACGCCGGCGGGGAATCCGGGGTAGTTCTCCAGGTGCGCACAGCGCGCGAGGGAGGACCGACCGCGGTCGAAGACCGCGACGTCGAGCCCCTCCCGCGCCGCGAACACCGCCGCCGAGCAGCCCGCCGGACCGCCGCCGACCACGACGACGTCGCGATCGACGGCGGCGCTCATTCCGCGCCTCCGGAGACGATCGCGGCGACCTCCTCGCGGTCGAACAGCCGTTCGGCCGGCGGAATCGGCGGGTAGTCGTCGCCGTGCTCGTAGCCGGGCCACTCGCCGAACCGACCCGGGAACAGCTGTTTCGCCGTCATCTCCAGCTGGAACAGGTTCATGATCGGCCCCTGCACCGGGGTTCCGGAGGGGTAGAAGCGGTCGTTCTCGATCGCGGAGAGCCGGCCGGCGACCGAGTGGTCGGCCAGCTCCTCGCGGACCGCGCCGACGTCGTAGTAGGAGGCGATCCCGTACTGGTGGAGAATGACGTCGGGGTCGACCTCCAGCAGCCGCTCGTGGTCGTAGGCCGTCTCGTAGGTGACCTCGTCCGCGGCGAAGGCGTCGGGGACGTCGAACGGACGGACGTGCGCGTTCGCGAAGCCCGGCCCGTCGGTCCGGGAGGGGTAGTAGGTCCCGTCCATGTAGATGAGGGCGGCGACCGTCGGGCGCTCCTCGGCCGGCGGGAGGTCGCTCCGGATCGTCTCGATCAGGTCCTCGCGGACCGCGTCGAGCGCGGCGAAGCGCTCCGTCTCGCGGAAGGCGGCGGCGACGCGCTCGCCGATCTCGGGGAGCGCGTAGTACTCGTAGTCGTCGCGACACGGCTCCGGGGGGTCCGAGTGCCGGCGGCTGTAGACGTTCCCGAACCACGGCGCGACGTTGTCGCGGACCTCGGCCACGTCGGCCGCGCTCCAGCCGTCGAAGGACGCGAACAGGCACGGGTCCGCGAGGTGGAGGTCGCTGTCGAGCTCGTAGAGGAGCTCGCGGTCGACGGAGATGCCGCCGGAGCCGGAGTTGAGCTGCGTGAGCCCCTCGGCGTCGAAGGAGACGCCGTCGAGGCGCGCGTAGTAGGCGTCCAACGTGTTCCCGCCCGCGTTCGCGTCGAAGCCGAGCGAGTTCACCGCGCCGCCGTGACCGAGCGCGACCGCGAGGTCGGCGTACAGCAGGCTGTACACCATGACGCCCTCCGGGACCGCGTCGAACGCGACCTCGCCGGCCGGCGCCATCTCGGCCGTGTACGAGCCGTCCTCGCCGCCGGCACCGTCGCCGTCGGCCGAACCGCTCCCGTTCGAACCGCCGCTCGCCGAGCCGTCGTCTCCCTCGGCACCGCCCGGCGCCGGATCGGTCCCGGCGCACCCGGCGAGCAGTCCCGCGCCGGCGACGCCGCCGCAGTACCTGATCGCGTCGCGTCGCGTCGCGGGGGATCGGTCCGCGTCTGGTTCCATACGATTTAGGCCACCCTAAAGGATTAAATCGGTTTCGGATCTTAGGCTCGCCTAACACTTCGCCGAAACGGGAAGCCGGCGGCCGGAACCGGTCGGAACGGCCGGTCGAGCGCGCTTTGTCGGCGAGACGCTCGGCGGCCGGTCCGGCGCCTCGTCCACAGCGCTCGTCTGGATCGGCGCCTCGTCCACAGCGCTCGTCTGGATCGGCGCCTCGTCCCGGTGTCCGCGGATGTACACGGTCGACAGGTACCGCGGGGCGCCGGTCATCGTTCGCCCCCTCGGATCTCGCCGCCGACCTCGTTCGACGGGCGTTTGTCGGGTCCGTCGGCGCCACGATCGTCCTCCGGGGCGAAGAGCGCGGCGTACATCCACGCCCGAGCGCGTCGAAACCGAGCGCCGTCAGCGGCGTCTCGTCGAGGGCGACGACGCGCCCGGTGACCTCGTCGACGACGTCGGCGGCCTCGAACAGGTGCTCCGCCTCGCGGGCGAGCGCCTCCGCGACCGCGATGACTTCGTTCCGACGCGCGGTCGTCTCGCCGACGATCGTCCGCTTCAGCTAGGGGGTGGACGAGGCGTCGGTCGTCAGCGCGAGCGCCACCGCGACCGACTCGGTGAACTCCGAGCGGACCGTCTCCAGCAGCGACTCGGCGTCGGCGTCGTCGACGTCGGCGAGGCTGTGGGGCCGAGCCGTCTCGTGGAACGCACGTCGAACCTCCCGACAGCGAGCGTCGCCCGCGTATCGCCCCTCGCGAACGACCCAGTCGACGTAGTGGTCGGCGACGGCGGGCCAATAACGCGTGGCGACGTCGTCCCGGATCAGCGAGACGGCGGCGCGCGCGTCGTGGCCCGCGCTCACGACCGCCTGGTGGACCGTCTCGTTCGTCATCCATCCGGCCGCGTAGAGGCCGTCCACCGTGGCCCGTCCGGCCTCGCGGCCTACCGTTCCGGACTCGGCGCCGGCGATGTAATACTCGCCGCGTTCGAGTTCCATATCGGCACGTGCTATCCGTGTTCGGTTCCGATCCGAGATGACAAGGCTCCCTCTCGGGAGGCTGATCTCCGCGAGCGTATGTCCGGCTACCGGGGCGTCCTCGGCGACTTTGATCTGCTCGATACCGGATTGCTCAGACCAACAGTGTACAGCATTGCGCGCGATGATCGTGACTACTGTTGACGTGGGACGGCGCTCGACCGAGGTCAGCCGGTGATAGTGACCGGCCGCTCGGTCGAGAGCATGACGTCCTGCGTGATGCTCCCAATGAGTACCTCTTGGAGCCCCGACCGCTTACGCCCGCCCATGACGATGCTGTCGGCATCGCGTTCCGCCGCCACGTCGAGAATCTTCCGGGCCACCTCGCCCCCGATGGCGACGCGCTCGACGGGGATCCCCTCGTTCTCGAGGGTATCGGCCGCCTCGACTGCCGCGTTGATCTCCTCGAACGTGTGGGGAGGGGCCCCCTTGTAGTCCTGGTGACGGAACACGACGAGAACCGTCGCTTCAACGGTCTCCGCCGCCTCGGGCAGCCCCGCAACGTACGCCGCCTGATGATGGGCGCGTCCCGCGTCGGCGTCGACCGGTACCAGAACCTGTCGGATCCCCTCGCCGGGCACGCCCGTCTCGCTCGTGATGGTAACTGGCCGCTCGGCCGAGAGCATAACGTCCTGAACCGTGCTACCGAGCAGCACACGGGAGACGCCCGACCGCTTGCGTCCGCCCATAACGATCTCGTCGGCTTCGAGCCCCTCAGCGGAACGGACGATCTGGTCCGAGATACCGCCGTCGTCCACGGTTCGGGTCACGGAAACGCCCTCGCCCTCGAGAAGGTTGGCCGCCCCGACGGCCGCGTCGATGTCCGAGAACTCCACCGTGTCGGCGTCGTTGAACTCATCGGGAGGCACCACGAACAACACCGTCGCCTCGACATCGTCGGGGGCGTTCGGAAGCCGTGACACGTACTGTGCCTGGTGGAACGCGCGTTCCTCACTTCTGTCGACCGGAACGAGTACCCTGTACATCACATTTAATCATAGTGTTTATTAGACTATAATATCCACCAGTAGTTCCCACAAGACGATAACTCCAGAATTCGGAAACAGTAGACTGGACGGGGCGAACGATTTCGTATCGCGCTATGCGATTTACTCTGCCGCGAACGCGCGGACCGATTCGAACGAGCCGTCGGCGATAGCGCCGGCGATCCCCTCGATATCGGCGTCTCGAGGGACTTCGTGGGGGTACTTCCGGCTGAAGTACCGCAGGAGGTTCGCGACATCGCGTTCGAGGAACTCGCCGGCGTTCTCGTGGTCGACGGGGACCGCCTGCGGCCAGTCGAAGATCGTGACGCCGCTCTCCGCGACCGCGACGTTGTGTTCGGACATGTCGGCGTGGACCCAGCCGAGGTCGTAGGCGGTGACCAGCTCGCGGAGGACCAGATCGAGGACCGCGGAGGCCTGTTCGGGTTCGAGTCTCGCGCGCGAGAGTTCCGCGCCGTCGAACTTGTCCATCACGATGGCGTGGCGGTTGTGGTCGACGGGGCGGGGGACGCTCACGTCGGGGTACATCGCTTCCATCGCCTCGTACTCGCGCTCGGCCGCCTTGCGCGCGGTGTACATCCAAGAGACGTGGTCGCGGTCGGCGGTGTACTCGCGCTCGCGGTTCACCTCGCGGAAGTTGGTGTATCCCTCGCGGTGGTACTTCAGGGCGAGCGGCTTGAACGACTGGGCCTCGTACACGTCTCCTTCCTTGCCGAACCCCAGGGGCGAGCCCACGCCGTCGATGGTCTCGCGTTCGGAGAACGTGCGGAGCGCCAGGGCGTCGTACCCCTCGAACGTGAGTTGGTATCCCTCGTACTGGATCGTCTTCCGCTGGATCAGTTCGCGGTCGAGACACCGGTCGATCCGGTAGTCCACCTCCTCGCGCGTCAGGTCGGCGTAGTCGGGGATCTTGTCCCGGCGGACCCACTCCGAGAATCGCATCCCCTGCTCGACGCCCGAGAGGAGATAGAAGTCCTCGGGTTCGAGCTCCGCCATGTCGCCGGCGACGTTTCGGACCATACGCCCCCTACTCCGGGGATTGCTAAAAGGGACGCGCGTTCCGCGAGGCGGTGCGATAAATCTCATTCCGCGATAGCAAATCCCGTTTCGACCGGATCGTCGTCCGAACGCAACCGCTTTCGGGACGGCGGGCGGAGAGGCGCGCATGACCGCGCCGACGGGCGGCTGGCGGCTGATCCGAGAGGAGGCCCGTCCGGGGCCGATGCAGATGGCGCTCGACGAGGTGGCGGCGGAGACGGCGGCGGCGGGCGGCCCCGCGACGGTCCGCACGTACCGATGGGAGCCGAGCTGTCTCACGCTCGGCTACCGGCAGGACCCGGAGACGGTCGACTGGGCGTTCTGCGAGCGCGAGGGGATCGACGTGACCCGCCGACAGACCGGCGGCGGCGGGATCTACCACGACGGGCGCGGGGACGTCGCGTACTCCGTCGCGGTGCCGGCCGCCGACGTGCCCGGCGAACTGCTCGACTGTTACCACCTCCTCTGCGAGCCGGTCCTCGACGCGTTCGACCGCATCGAGATCGACGCGGGCTACGTCGAGGAGTCGGTGCCGGAGCTGTACCGCCCCGCCTGCTACCTCCGGGAGCTTCACCCCGCGCACGACGTGGTGGCGGGCGGTTCGGCGGAGCCGGAGGCCGACGGCGCGACGGAGGCTGGCGGCGCGGCCGGCGACGGCGACGAGGGCGCGACGGACCGCCGGAAGATAGCCGGCAACGCCCAGTACCGCAAGCGCGACGCCGTGATCCAGCACGGCTCGCTGACGTTCGCCGTCGACGCGGAGCGTCACCTCGGGGTCTTCTCCGATCCGCCGGTCACGCCCGAGGAGTTCCGCGAGCGCGTCGTCGGTATGGACGAGTTGGCCGACGCCGACCGGGCGGACGCCGCGGCGGCCGTCGAAGACGCGCTCGTCGCGTGGGTGACGGGCGGAGACGGCGACGAGGGCGGTGGCGACGAGGCGGACGGCGAGAACGGCCGGGCCGACGCGGTCGCGCTCGACCGCGACGGCTCGTGGTCGAGCGCGGAGCTCGCGCGGGCGGAGGAGCTCGTCGAGGAGAAGTACCGCGACGACGGCTGGGTCCGGACCCGACCGGGAAACGACGGCGCGTAGTCGCCGGAACGGGAGGGGAACCGGACCAACCGGTTCCGAAGGGGCTTTTTCAATCGCCCCCGTTGTAGCGGTATGAGTCTCAAGGTCGGCGCGCACGTCTCGATCTCCGGTTCGCGGGCGTCGAACGATCCCGAAACGCCGCCGTACGGGAACATCGCCAACGCGGTGTTCAGACAGAAGCAGTTCGGCGGCAACTGCGGACAGATATTCACGCACTCCCCGCAGGTGTGGCAGGACCCGGACATCAGCGACGAGGAGGCCGCGCAGTTCCGCGAGGGGACCGAACGCGACCTGGTCGGGCCGTGGGTGATCCACACCTCCTACCTCGTCAACCTCTGTACGCCGAAGGAGGGGCTCCGCGAGAAGTCGCTCGACTCCATGCAGAAGGAGGTCGACGCGGCCGCGAAGCTGAACATTCCGTACGTCAACGTTCACCTCGGCGCGCACACGGGGGCCGGCGTGGAGGGCGGCCTCGACAACGCCGCGAGCGTCATCGACGACGTCGACGTCCCCGACGGCGTCACGATCCTCATCGAGAGTGACGCGGGCGCCGGGACGAAGCTCGGCGACGAGTTCGAACACCTCGCGGGGATCATCGACCGTACCGAGACGGACATCGACGTCTGCGTCGACACGGCCCACGCGTTCGCGGCGGGCTACGACCTCTCGACGCCCGAGGCGGTCGACGAGACCGTCGCCGAGTTCGACGACGCCGTCGGGTTGGAACACCTGGAGTACATCCACCTCAACGACTCGAAGCACGCCTGCGGCACCAACAAGGACGAGCACGCCCACATCGGCGAGGGCCACATCGGCGAGGCCGGGATGGAGCGGATCGTCAACCACCCGGACCTGACGGACGTGCCGCTGGCGCTGGAGACGCCGACCGAGAACGGGAAGAGCTTCGCGTGGAACATCGAGCGCGTCCGCGAACTGCGCGCGGAGTGAGCCCGGGGCGGCCGGGCCGTCGCGGGAGCGAAGGGGAGGAAACCCCCGAATTTAGTTACAATTGTCCGACGCGCCTTTATGTGGTCGGAGCCGAGATCCACGGATATGACCACCACTGAGGCGCTCCTCATCGGTCGTCGTCGCCGCTTGGCCCTCACGATGGTCGGCGGATTCGCCGGTCTGGTGGCGCTCTCGCTGGCGGTCGCGGTCGTCGCCGAGCGTGCGGGTCTCCCGACCGCGGCGGCGCTGACCGACCGGCTCGTCCCGCTGTTGGCGTTCTACGCGCCGGCGCCGATCGCGGCCGTCGGCGGGTACGCGCGCTGCGGCGGCCCGGCGTGTCTCGCGGTGGGCGCGGTGCCCGCGGTCGTCTTCGCCGCGCTCGTGGTCGTCGGGACCGTCTTCGGCGTCCCGGGCGTGGGCCCCGGCGACTCCCCCATCGGCGGGGTGACGATGGCCTTCGCCGCGGTCGGGCTGACCGGCGCGTTCGTCGGCTACTGCGCCGGCGTCACCGCCGCGCTGCTCTCGGACCTCGTCGGGTTCGGGAGCGGCGGCGACAGCGAGGGCGACGAAGACTGAGAGTCGGAGCGCGCCCGGGCGCTCGGCTTCCCCACGTTTAATTCGTCCCGCGTCGAACGCGGTGCCGTGCGACGCTTCTCCGCGGAGTACCTCGAACACACCCGGCAGGGGATGTGGGCCGACGACCGGGCGGCCCTCGCGGACCTCGAGTTGGCGAGCCGCCGCCGCGTCGTCGACGTCGGCTGCGGCACCGGCGAACTGACGCGCGTCCTCGACGCGGAGGCGAGGCCGGACGCGACCGTGATCGGCGTCGACGCCGACACGGACCTCCTCGCGGTCGCCCGCGAGGAGACGGGACTCCCGTACGTCGCCGGCGACGCGACCCGGCTCCCGCTCCCGGACGGCGCCGTCGACCTCGCCGTCTGTCAGGCCCTCCTCATCAACCTCCCCGAGCCGGTCGCCGCGGTCCGGGAGCTCGCGCGCGTCTCCGCCGACCTCGTCGCCGCGATCGAACCGGACAACGGCGACGTGACGGTGACGTCCACCGTCGACACCGAGGAGCGGTTGGAGCGGGAGGCGCGCGAGGCGTACCTCGAGGGCGTCGGCACCGACGTCGCCCTCGGCGACCGCGTCCGGGAGGCGTTCGCGGCGGCGGGCGTCGAGGACCTCCGCACCCGCCGGTACGTCCACGAGAAGCGGACGGCGGCCCCGTACGCGGAGCCCGCGCTGGCGTCGGCGGCCCGGAAGGCGTCCGGCGGCGGCCTCGCCGACCACCGCGAGGAGCTGGTGGCCGCGACCTCCGTGGACGCGTACGACGACCTCCGGCGGCGCTGGCGCGAGATGGGCCGCGAGGTGGTCGAGGCGATCGGCGCCGGCGAGTACGAGCGCGTCGAGCGCGTCCCCTTCGACGTGACCGTGGGACGGGTCGAGACCGGGGACTGACGGACGCGGCGTTCCGCCGCCGCGTCCGGAAGGTCGAAGTCGGACCGGGTCGACTCGGGACACATGCCGGCCGCACTCGTGACGGGTTCCTCCAGGGGTATCGGGCGAGCGATCGCGCTTCGGTTCGCGGACGACGGCTACGACGTCGCGGTCAACTACCGCACCAGCGACGAGGCCGCCGCGGCCGTCGCGGGGGCGGTCCGCGACCGGGGGCAAGCGGCGGTCGCCGTGGGCGCCGACGTCTCGGACCCCGACGCGGCGGCCCACCTCGTGGAGACCGCCGCCGACGCCCTCGGCGGGGTCGACCACGTCGTCAACAACGCCGGGATCGACCAGCACGTGTACACCGCGGACCTCGATCCCGACGACTTCGACCGGGTCATGGACGTCAACGTCAACTCCGCGTTCAACGTCACGAAGGCGGCGCTCCCGCACCTCCGGGAGTCGGAGGACGGCCCGTCGGTGACGAACGTCTCCTCCATCCTCGCGCACACCGGCGCGCCGGTCGAGTGCCACTACGCCGCCTCGAAGGGGGCACTCCTCTCGCTCACCCGGAGCCACGCCGGCGACTTCGCGCCCGAGATACGGGTGAACGCGATCGCCCCCGGCCACGTGGAGACGGACATGACGGGCGACCGGACGCCCGAGGAGAAGCGCGAGGAGCTGGCCGCGATCCCCGTCGACCGGTACGGCCAGCCCGAGGACATCGCCGACGCGGCCGCCTACCTCCGGGACGCGGGATTCGTCACGGGCGAGACGCTGAACGTGAACGGCGGGGAGCTGATGCGGTAGGCGATCAGTACTCCGCCAGTCCCGCCTCGATCCGGTCGAACCCCTCCTCCAGCCGGTCGACGGAGTTCGCGAACGAGAGGCGGAGCCGCCCGGGGGCCGTGTCGCCGAAGCCGTCGCCCGGCGCGAGCACGACGCCGTGCTCCCGCAGGAGGTACTTCGCGACGTCGATCGCGGGCGCGTCGATGCCGGGGTCGAGGAAGGCGTAGAACGCGCCCTCGGGGCGGGGAGCCGAGAGCCCGTCGATGGCGTCGACGCGGTCGACGACGAGGTCGCGACGCTCCTCGAACGCCCGGTACATCTCCTCGAACGGCTCCTGCGGGCCGGTCAAGGCGGCGATCGCGGCGTGTTGCGCGACGCTCGACGCGCAGGCCGTGGTCGACTCGCGGACCGTCGCGACCGCGTCTATCATCTCCCGGTCGCCCGCGAGCCAGCCGAGCCGCCACCCGGTCATCGCGTACCGCTTCGAGCAGGAGCCGACCGTCAGCACGTGGTCCGGGTGGCCGGTGTACGCGGCGATCCCCTGGGCGGGCCCGTCGTAGGTGAGCCCGAGGTACACCTCGTCGGCGATCACGTACGCGTCGTGGTCGGCCGCCGCCTCGACGACCGCACGGCACTCGTCGCGGTCGAAGACGCGGCCGGTCGGGTTCGAGGGCGTCGTGAGCACGACCGCCGCGGTGTCGTCGCTCATCGCGTCGATCACGCGGTCCGCGTCGAGGGCGAACCCCGTCTCCGCGGGCATGGGGACCTCGCGGAAGCGCCCGTCCGCGAGCGTCGCCTGCGTCTTGTAATTAGGCCACGTCGGGCCCGGGACGAGCAGCTCCTCGCCGGGCGAGACCGCCGCGAGGACCGCCAGGTGGAGCGCCTCCATCCCGCCGACGGTGACGACGACCTCGTCCGGGTCGTGCTCGACGCCGTACTCGGCGGCGAGCGTGTCGCTGATGGCCCGCCGACACGCGGGGAGCCCCGCGTTTGAGGTGTAGTGGGTCGCGCCGTCGCGGGCGGCGCTCGCGGCGGCGTCGATCACGTGCGCTGGCGTGTCGAAGTCGGGTTCGCCGACCTCCAACCGGACGAGGTCGCCGCCGTGACGCTGTGCGAGGTCGAACATCACCCGGATCCGCGAGCGTTCCGCGCGCCGGACGCGGTCGGTGGGCGTTGGCATACCGTCCACACGGCGAACCGAGCAAAAAACCGTCGGGTGGCGGCCAAACGCGGCCCGAGCGGAGGCGGAGCGGCGCCGTCGGCGTCCGCCGCCTACACCATGTCGCCGCGCACCGACGACCCCTCCTGCTCGGCCCGGCGCCGCTTGAGCACGTCCGCCGCCTCGCGGGCCACGTCCTCGTCGGCGCCGAGCATCCCGAGCGCGGCCGGGAGCGTCGGCATCGCGAGCGAGCCCGCCCGCAGGCGGTCGAAGGCCTCCTCGTCGCGGGTGCCGTCGACCCACAGGCAGACCCCGCGGGGGTCGAGCACCTCCTCGTAGGCGTCGCGGGCCAGCGCCCCCTTCAGGCGCTGGCGCACGTTGTCCTCGAAGCTCGCGTTACACACCTCTAGGTGGATCGGCTCGCTGTCGCCGGACTGCGTCCGGCTGCCAGAGGGACTACGTCCCTCGCTGTCGCCGACGAGTTCGGCCGCGAGGCACTTCTCGGGCGCGGCGTACCCGTTGTCGCTCGCGCGCACGCGGTCCGGGTGCGCCTCGGCCCACTCGGCCCGCACGGAGGTGCCGATCCCCTTCACGCCGTACTCGGCCTCGAACGCCGCCGCCGCGTCGGCGTCGCCGCCCATGATCACGTCCTTGGTGAGGTAGACGTCGAGGCGCTCGACGGGGTCGAGGCCGAGCGCGACGTCGCCGAACGCCCACACCTCGCGGACGGGGACCGGCATCGTCTCGTTCTCGACCCGGTCGACGAGGGTCGCCAGCCGGTCGACCGCCTGTTCGCGGTTCATTGGCGGATCGTTGGCGGCACGCGGCCAAACCGGTTACGCTCGGGGGCGCCGGGCGTCCCGCGGGTCGCGGTTCAGAGGTCGTCGAGCCGCGCCGCGACCGACTCCCAGTGGCCGCCCTTCCAGAACCAGCGCCCGCAGTCGCGACAGCGCCACGCGGGGCGGGGGTCGGTGTCGGCGGCGGAATCGGAGCCGACCGCGGGCGACGCGCCCACGTCGTCGGGGACGTACTCGGGCCGGTCGTCGGGGTCGACGTCGGCGCCCTCCGGACCGACGCGCTCGACCGGGCCGTTACACTCCCCGCAGCGGGTCGGCTCCGCGGCGAGCGCCACCGGAAGCCCGGCCGCCGCGACCTCGCGGAGCTGGTCGAGCACGTCGCGCTCGGTCAGGAGGACCGCCCCGGGGTCGCGGTCGGCGGCGCGCGCCGCGAGTTCCCGATCGCGGGTGACGAGGAGTCGGTCCTCGTCGGCCGCGAGCGACAGGAGCCGGTCGTCGGCCTCGACCCCGCGGTCGAGCGCGTACGCCGCGTCGTACCCGCACATCCGGAGGTAGGTCGCGAGCTTGCCGCACATCGTGTCGACGAGGACGCGGGGCGCCATCAGCCGTCGAGGAACTCCCAAAGGCCGTCGACCGGGCGCGCGTTGATCACGTCGGCGGTCTCGGCCCAGCCGCGCCGGGCGGTGTGCACGCCGTACCGGGCGTTGTCCAGCTCGCGGGGCGAGTGGGCGTCGGTGTTCACGGCGATCGCGGCGCCCGCGTCGACCGCGGCGCGCACGGCGTCGCCGTCTGCGTCGAGGCGGGCGGGGTTCGCGTTCACCTCGATCGCGGTGCCGGCGTCGGCGGCGGCCGAGACGACGGCTCCCACGTCGGGCGAGATCCCCGGGCGGCTGTTGATGATGCGGCCGGTCGGGTGGCCGAGGACGTCGACGTGGGGGTGTTCGACCGCGCGGACCAGTCGCTCCGTGGCGGCGTCGCCGTCCTGCCCGAGCGCGGAGTGCGACGAGGCGACGACCAGGTCGAGGTCGGCGAGCGTCGCGTCGTCGGTGGTGATCGATCCCTCCGCGTCGATGTTCGCCTCGATGCCGTGGAACACCGCGATCCGGGCGTCGTCGCCGGCGCCCGCTCCGTCGTCGGCGCCCGCTCCGTCGTCGGCGCTCGCGTCGTCGACCTCACGGCCCATCACGGCGCCGTCGACCTCGCTCACCGCGTCTTCGACCGCCGCGGCCTGCTCCGCGATGTCGGCCTCGTCGAGGCCGGTGTTCCCGAAGATCCCCGGTCCGGCGGCGTGGTCGGAGACGACGTGGTAGCCGTAGCCGCGCTCCGATGCCGCTTCGATCATCTCCGCGATCGAGAAGCCGCCGTCCGACCAGTCGGTGTGGGTGTGGAGGTCGCCGCGCAGTTCAACCGTCTCGACGAGGTCCGGGAGCTCGCCCGCCGCGGCCGCCGCGACCTCGCCGTTGTCCTCTCGGAGCTCCGGCGGGACGAACGCCATGTCGAGCGCCTCGTACACCCCCGCCTCGCTCTCGCCGGCGACGCGCTCGCCGACGCGCCGGGAATCGGACTCGGCCCCGTCGTCGCTCGCGTCGTCTGCGTCGGCCCCGTCGTCGACGTCGCTCACGTCGAACAGCCCGTACTCGTTGAGCTTCAGGTCGCGGTCGATGGCGCGGTTGCGCACCGCGACGTTGTGGGCCCGAGACCCCGTGAAGTACTGGAGCGCGGCGCCGAACTCGTCCGGGTCGACGATCCGGAGGTCGACCCGGGTCCCGCTCGCGCGGACGCTCGCCTTCCCGGAGCCCGCCTCGATCGTCGCGTCCGCCTCCGACCAGCCGGTGAGCGCCTCGACGATCGGCTCGCGCGCGTCGCTGGCGACGAGGAGGTCGATGTCGCCGATGGTGTCCTTCCAGCGCCGGATCGAGCCGCACACCTCGGCGGACTCGACGGCGTCGACGTCGGTCAGGTACGAGAGCGCCGCGTCGGCGACGGGCCGGGCGTCGCCGAGCCGGGTCCGTTTCCGCGCCTCGCGGGCGAACGGGATGTTCGCTAAGATGTTCTCCTCGGTCTTCGCGCCGAAGCCGGAAACCTCCCGGATCTCGCCCGCCTCCGCGGCCGCCTCCAGCTCGTCGAGCGTGGTGACGCCGAGCGCCTCGTAGAGGCTTCCGACCGTCTTCGGGCCGACTCCCTCCACGGCGGTGAGCCCCGCCATGTCGGCCGGGAGCTCCTCGCGCAGGGCCTCCAGCTCCTCGATCTCGCCGGTCTCGAAGTACTCGACGATCTTCGACGCGATCGCGTCGCCGACGCGGTCGATCTCGGCGACCGCCTGTTCCCCCTCGCCCGCTAGGTTCTCGATCGGGGCGGTGTGCTCGCGGACGTTCTCGGCGGCGCGGCGGTACGCGGTCGGCTTGTACTCAACGCCGGTCGCCTCGAGCAGGTCGGCGAACTCCTCCAAGAGGGCGGCGACCTCGTCGTTCCGGCTCATTGGGTCGGGGTTCGGCCGGGCGCTCCTTATACTGACCGGCGCGGCGGACCCCCCGATCCGGTCAGCCCGCGGTGCGGTCGACCGGCGGCGCGGCCGTGTACCGTCGGACGAGGGCCACCAGCGCCGCGCCGAGGAGGACCAGTCCGCCGGCGACGCCGAAGGCGACGGCGTAGCTCAGGGCGGCGAGCCACCCGCCGGCGACGCTCCCGACCCCGCCGGCGAGGGCGCCGAGCGCGGCGTAGGTGCCGAGCGCCTCCCCGCGGATCGACAGCGGGGACAGCCGGGCGACGAGCGTCCCCGCGGTCACCGCGATCACCGCCCACGTCACCCCGATCACTGCGAAGACGGCCGCGGCGACGCCGAACCCGAGCGCGGCCGCGCCCCACGCCGCGCCGACGAGCGCGACCGCGGGGAGGGCGACCGCGCGCGTCGAGAGCGACGCGAGCTGGAGGAGCGCGGCGTCGCGGTCGGCGGTCAGCTCTCCCGCGGCGCCGAAGAAGGCCGCGGCGGCGAGGCCGTTTATCAGGTACAGCGCGAACACGCCGTCGGAGCCGAAGCCGACCGCGGTGAGGAACGCCGGCAGCGGCGCGAAGAACACCGCGAACCCCGCGAACGCGAAGAAGACGGCGAGGAAGTACAGCGCGAGCGCCGGGGTGAACCGCTCGACGAACCGGCGCGGGTGGAGCCCGCGGAAGTCGGCCCGACCGACGGTGACGGGGAACGCGGCGGTCCGGACGCTGAAGCGGTCGGCCGCGCGGATGGCGCGCCTGAGGCGCGTCCCCGACGCCCGTCGGTCGCCGCCGGGGCCCGGGTCCGCGGGCAGCGTGCGGACGCCGAGGGCGAGCCCGA
This sequence comes from Halorubrum sp. Ea1, assembly GCF_002252965.1. Classification (NCBI taxonomy): domain Archaea; kingdom Methanobacteriati; phylum Methanobacteriota; class Halobacteria; order Halobacteriales; family Haloferacaceae; genus Halorubrum; species Halorubrum sp. Ea1. The sequence continues at coordinate 3,877 of NZ_NHPG01000090.1, read as the reverse complement.
GCACCGCGAAGGCCGCGAACGGGACGAACAGCCACCGGATCACGGTCTCGGCGGGGAGGAGTCGCCCGCCGACGCCCGTCCAGACCGCCCCGAGCAGCAGCCCGAGCGCCCAGCCGACGCCCTGGTACTGGTTCAACAGGGCGATCCGCTCGCTCCAGGCGCTCTCCGGGACGTCGGCGACCGCGAGCAGCGTCAGGACGGGCGTCGCCGCCGCGAACGCGAACCAGATCGCGCCGTTCGCGACGATCACCGGCGTCACCCGGTCCGTGAGCGGGATGACCCCGATTCCGACCGCGACGAGCGCCAGCATCGCGAGCACGATCGGGCGGCGTTTGCCGGTCCGATCGGCGATCCGACCGGCGCCGAGCGCGGCCGGGACCCCGACGACGGCGGCGACCGCGGCGAGCACGCCGAGCACGAACGGTCCCCCGCCGAGCTCGACGACGTACAGCGGGACGACGAGCGAGGCGCCTCCGAACGCGACCGACCCGAGCCCCCAGCCGTACAGCCAGCGTTCGGCCATGCTACCGGATGAGGCGGAAGTCGCATAGTCGCACCGATCCGAGGGGGCGCTCGACGGCGCGCTCGACGCTGCGGTGTCCGGAGAGCGGCGGTCGCCCGGCGCCACCGATAAGTCGCGCGGGCACCGAACGACACGCGTGTCCACCGACGAGACCGACGGGAGCGAGGGCGACCGCAACGTGTTCGGCGGCGAGCTGGCGCCCTGCGGCCGCGAGCCGACGACGGGGTACCTCCGCGACGGCTACTGCCGCGACGTCGACGGCGACGTCGGCGAGCACACCCTCTGTGCGGTCGTGACGGCGGAGTTCCTGACGTACAGCCGGGAGCGCGGCAACGACCTGATCACGCCGCGGCCGGAGTTCGACTTCCCCGGGCTGGAGCCGGGCGACCGGTGGTGCCTCTGCGTCGGCCGGTGGGTCGAGGCGGCCGACGCGGGGGTCGCGCCCCCGGTCGTGTTGGAGGCGACCGACGAGTCCGTGCTCCGGGCCGTCGACCCCGACCGGCTCCGGGAGCACGAGTTCGACCCGGAGGCGTTCGATCCCGATGAATTCGATCCGGAATCGCCCGGCGCGGACGAGTAACGCCGAAGCGGCGGCTACTCGTCGGCGCTCTCGGCGGCCGCGTCGAGGAGCATCACCGCGCCGCCGAGGAGCGCGACGTTCTTCAGGAAGTTGATCTTGTTGCCGTGCCGCTCCTTCCCCTCCATCGCCCAGAAGTCGTGGATCGAGGGGGTGGTGCCGAGGAAGAAGACGATCAGCGCGCCGGCGGACGCGCGCGGGAACTTCCAGAAGACGACGCCGAGGTTGGCGACGAACAGCATCCCGGTGACGAACGGGACGAGCACGTCGGGCATCGGGACGCCCTTCTCCTCGGCGACCGAGACCCGCTTCTCGTTGTTCTTGAACCCGTCGACGGCCATGTACGCGAGGATGCCGCCGTAGAGGGCGCGGCCGATCGCCGACGGGGGATCGGAGGCGGACCCCACCGTCGGCGCCGCGTCGTCGGCCGAGGCCGCGTCGTCGTCGCTCACGCCGACACCACCTCGATGCGGCTGACGTTCGCGTCGACGCGCCCGACCGTCTCGTAGGCGCCGTCGTCGCCGCGACGCATGATCCGGCCCTCGACGTCGTCGCGCTGATCGGGCACGTCGAACAGCCCGGAGCCGCAGATCACGTCACCGTCGTGCACGGCCCACGTCTCGACGATCTCGTGGGGCTCGCCCGGGAACGGGACGCGCTCGAAGTCGCGGCCGAAGTTCGTCGACTCGAACAGCGCGACCTCGTGGTCGTCGTTCACCCACGCCGGCGGCGCCTCCTCGCCGCCGCAGAAGAAGACGGTGCCGTCGTGGACGAACACCCGCCGGACGTACGAGAAGTCGTTCCCGGCGTCGATCCGGCTCCACGACTCGCCCGCGTCGGTCGTTCGCCAGAGCCCGCCCTCGCCGACCGCGTGGCCGAGCCCGAGGTTCTCCAGGTCGTGGTCGAGGTAGCCGGTCGTCGCGAGCCACACGTCCTCCGAGATCGGGAGGATCTGGTGGACGTCGTCGACGATCGTGTCGCGCCGGTCCGTCCACGTCTGCCCGGCGTCGTCGCTGAGGTGGATCCCGCCGGCCTCGACGCCCGCGATCAGCCGCTCCGGTCGCCCCGGGACGGCCTCCAGCGCCCGGAGCCTGGCGTAGTGGGGGTCGATCGGCGACTCCCAGTGGCCGCGCGAGGGCAGGTCGCGGAACCCCTTCAGCTCCGTCCACGTCTCCCCGTCGTCGACCGACCGGAAGATGTACGGGTCGTTCGTCCCGGCGTACAGCGCCCCGTCGGCGGTCGCGAGGATCGACCACACCTCGCTCTGGCCGGCGTGCCAGAAGCGGTCGCCGAGGGGAACCTCCAGGTCCTCCCACGTCCGTCCCCCGTCGCGGGAGCGGTACGCCCCCGTCGAGGACGCGACGAAGACGCCCGCCGCGTGGTCCCACGACTTCACCGCGGTGACGACCTCGCAGTCGAGGACCCGCTCGGCCTCGTCGCGCTCGAAGGGCACGTCGTCGACTCGATAGAGCCCGTCGTCCGTCCCGATCAACAGTGTCATACACGGCTACGTGCGTCGGACGCGTACTAAAGTTTTTACCAAGCTGTAAAACGCTAAGTGGCCGGGGGTGAAAGTGGAGAGCAGCGGGCATCCCGATTCCACACGCCATGACTACACCCCACCCGACCAAGCGGCCGACGGACGCGGCGCACCTCGACGACGACATCGACCCCCCGCGGGAGCTGCTCACCCTCCCGTGGATCGACGTCCACAACCACGCCCACACGCTCTCGTGGGACGACCGCGAGCGCTACGCGCTCTCCGGGTGTCGGTCCATGCTCATGGTCGCGTCCGGCTACCACTGGACCCCCTACAAGCCGGTCGCGGCCGACGACATCCGCTTCCTCTGGGACGACGCGATCAATCGCCGCGCGGCCATCGAGCGGAACCACTTCTTCGAGGCGAAGCTGGGGCTCGGCGTCCACACCGGCGTCCGCATCGAGGACCCCGACGAGCTGTTGGCGGCGATGGACGACTACTGCGCGCTCGACGAGGTCGTCGCGGTCGGCGAGACCGGCGTCGTCCCCGCCGGCCACGTCGAGGGGTGGGCGCTCGACGAGCAGCAGGCGGTCGTCGGGGCGCAGATGGAGCTCGCGCGCGACCACGGCCTCCCCGTGATCCTCCACACGCCGAACACGTCGACGGACGCGAAGCGGCCCTACCGCGACGGGCTGGGCGTGACGCCCGGCTACGAGAAGAACGCGGGGCTCGGCACCGACCCCGTCCTCGACGGCGAGAACCCCGCGCTCGACGCGGTCCGGCTCGACGTGGAGGCGATGCGCGACGCCGGCCTCGACGACGAGCGCGTCGTCGCCTCGCACGCCGACCGCAACAACACCGCGTACCTGATGGAACAGACCGACTGCTACCTGAGCTACACCATCGGTCACTCGTGGCTGGTCGGCGTCGACGCCGCCGACGTCGCCGACGCCATCGACGAGTACGGCCCCGACCGGATCATGGTCGACACCGACTGCGCGAACGTCCTCCGGACCGACCCGTACGCCCTCAAGCGCGCGATATTCGAGCTGTACCGGTACGGGATCGACGTCGACGACATCCGGAAAGTCGTGCTGGAGAATCCCCGGGAGGTCTTCGGGTTCGAGCAGGAGTAGACGCGATCCCGCCGGGACGATCCCGTCGGAACCACGTTCTGCAGGCAAGCCCCTGAGCGAGAGCGACGATCGCTTATAAATAACTACGGTGGCGCGCCCCGGTGAGCGGCCCTTTGGGCCGCGAACCGCCGGTGCGAGGGAGTCGCGAGCGAAGCGAGCGA
>NZ_NHPG01000051.1:0-17287 GCF_002252965.1 Halorubrum sp. Ea1 | reverse complement strand
CGACGGCGGCCTCGTAGTCCCACTTGACCACCTCGCTGTCGATGAACGTCGTCGTGTACGCGTGGCCCCGCCCGTCGTAGGCGGTGTGGAGCGGCCCCATCCCGATACGGGGCTGGCCCACGATGGCGTCCTGCGGGTCGTCGACCTCGGCGATGGCCTCGATGTCGATGACGGTACAGCTCGGGTCGAGCTTTCCGGAGGCGATGGCGTACTTCCCGTTCGGCGTCACGCTGACCCCGTGCGGGCTCTTCGGCGTCGCGACGTAGCGGACGATCGGGCGGTCGCCCTCGTTCAGCGGGCTGTCCTTCGTCCCGTCGACGACGGGCACGCCGCTGATCTCCTCGTACTGGCCGCTCTCGACGGCGTCCCAGATCGCGGGGATGTCGAACGCCTTCACGTAGTCGCGGTCGGAGCGGGCCATCTCGCCCTCGGTGGTCCCCTCCTCGCTGTTGTAGCCGGTGGCGAAGAACCAGCGGCCCTCCTTGCCGCCGTCCCCGTTGTCCATGTTGCCGTCGACCTCGACCTGCCACTCGACGTCCATCGTCTCGGGGTCGATGGCGGTGATGACGGAGCCGTACTCGTCCGGGCTCTGCACGTCCCGGCCGTCGTTCGGCATGGGGACGCGGAACTCGCCGACGCCGAAGACGAGCTGCGTGTCCGGCAGCTGCATACAGGCGCCGTGGACGCCCTGACAGTTCGGGACGTTCGTGATCGCGTCCGTCTCGAAGTACTCCAGGTCGACCCGGGCCATCCGCCCGTTGGCCTTGTCGTTGACGAACAGCCAGCGGCCGTCGTAGTCGTTGTCGGTCTGCGAGACGCGCGGGTGGTGGGTGTCCCCCCACACGTGGCCGTCGCCCTCCTCCTCAAGCATCCGGCTCGACTTCGCGTCGTGACCGTAGCCGCGCGCGCTCTCCGTCTGGAACACCGGGATCCGCATCAGCTCGCGCATCGACGGGAGGCCGACGACGCGGATCTCGCCCGTGTGGCCGCCGGAGAGGAAGCCGTAGTACTCGTCGTGCTCGCCGGGCGCGACGGAGTGCTCGCCGCTCCCGGCCGCGCCGCCGGAGTCGTCGTCCTCGTCCGCGAGGATACTCGTACAGCCCGCGAGGCCGCTCATGGCCCCGACGGCGGCGCCGGCCTTCATGAAGTCGCGCCGCCCGAGCTCCAAGCGCGGCAGGTCGAGGCTCGGCCGCTTCGCCGCGGTCGCGTCCGTCCCCTCCGCGGTCGAGGCGATGTCGCGCTCGTGGTCGGTGAGCAGGTGCTCGATCGTCCGCCCGTCGACGATCTCGGGCTCGCCGTCGGCCGCGTCCGGTCCGTCCGCCGGTCCCGTCTCGCCCGCGTCCGCGGGCGTCTCGTCGCGCTGTTCGTCGGCTCGTGCCGTCGGCTCGTCGCTGGCGTTGGGTTGGGAAGTCATTGTCTGGTGGTGGCGTCGGCGCTGCCGTCCGCTCCGCCGTCGCCGTCGGAGTCCGTTCGGACCGCGATCCGCTCGACCGCCCGATCGCCGAGGACCGCCCGCAGCTCGGCTTCGATCTGCGGGACGAGCCGGTCGCGGGCGGCCTCGGCGTCGAAGCGGTAGCGGTGTCGCGTCGTCCCCCGGCGCCGCTCCGCGCCGCGGTCGACGAGCCCCTTCTCGACGAGCCGGTCGACGGTCCGCTTCACCGTCGTGTACGCGACGTCGTCGCCGCGGTCCGCGACCGCGTCGTGCAGGTCGCGAGCGGCGAGGGGTTCGTCGGCGCGCCGCAGGACTGCGAGGAGCTCGCGTTCCCGCGGTCCGAGCTGTGTCCACTGGGTCATGGGTGGTCGGAGCCGAACCGGTCGGTTCGACTCCGCTACTGATCAGTACGCTCTAACCCCGGGGGTAGCTGTCGGCGAACAGTTCGGAGGTTTAAGTACCGTCGCCGGTCCCGAACGTCTGCGAAAAGAGCGCCGCCGTCACGGTCCGGAGGTGTTCCGACACCGTGGACTTCGCGAGGTCGAACTCCGCCGCGACGTCGGCGGCGGAGGCGCCGCCGGTCTCGAAGTACCCCTTCTCGGCGGCGACCGTCGCGATCTCGGCCTGCCTGTCGGTCACGCCCGCGAGGTCGACGGGGACCACGTCGGGGCAATACTCGTCCCCGTCGCCGCGAGCGCGGTCGACGCAGAGCCGACGGAGCTCGACGTCGAGGCCGACCGCCTCGCACTCGTCGACGATCGCCCGCAGTTCCTCGTGGCCGCTCAGGACGAACGAGACCCGGATCTCGCCGTCGACCATTTCGGTCCGGCGCGGCGACACCGGGAAGTTCGCGAACGCCGCCGGGAGCCCGCCGCAGGAACAGCCCGCACAGATCCCGCCGTCGGGATCGGTCGGCGAGGGGTCGAGCGAGGAGGGCTCCGAGCGCGGGGCCTCCTCGGAGTTCGGCGCCCCGAGATGGACCCCGCCGTCGGTGGCCGGACGCTCGCACTCGATCTCGTACCGACCGTGCGCTCGGCCGCCGAACTCGACGAGGTCGAGCCCGGTCGGCGGGTCGTCGGGCGGATCGGCGGCGACGAACTCGACGCGGTCGTCGGTCGAGTCGACCCGTACCTCCTCGACCGGCGTGCTGGCCGAGAGGGCCGCGACGGGACAGCCGTCACAGGAGGAGAGGGCGAGTTCGGCGTGAATCCCGGTGCTCATGTGCGAAGCTAGGCGCTCCGGGACTCATATAACGCCGAGCGGTTTCCAGCGCGGTGAAAAGACCGCTCCGGCCCCGCGATCGATCGCGGGAAGCCAGCCGGAAGCCCGCGATCCGTTCCGGTGAGCGCGCCCTTATAAATCCGGGGTCGGAATCGGGCGACATGCCGCCACTGGAACTCCCGCTCGGCCTCGGCACGTCGGGGCTCGACGACCCCGCGGAGTGCACCGCCACCGTGACCGCCGCCCTGGAGGCGGGGTACCGCCACGTCGACACCGCCCAGATGTACGACAACGAGGCCGCGGTCGGCGAGGGGATCGCCGCGGCCGACGTCGAGCGCGACGAGGTCGTCGTCGCCACGAAGGTCCACCCCGAGAACCTCGCTCCCGAGGACGTCCGCGAGACGGCCCGCGAGAGCCTCGACCGCCTCGGGCTCGACCGCGTCGACCTGCTGTACGTCCACTGGCCGATCCGCGCGTACGACGCCGCCGCGACGCTGCCGGTCTTCGACGAGCTTCGCGACGCGGGGCTCACCGACCACGTCGGCGTCTCGAACTTCACCCCCGAACTGCTCCGCGAGGCCCGCGAGATCCTCGACGCGCCGATCGCCGCCCACCAAGTCGAGTGTCACCCGCGGTTTCAGCAGGCCGAACTGCGCGGGCTCGCCGCCGAGTTCGACCACCGGCTCGTCGGCTACTCGCCGCTGGCCCGCGGCGACCTGTTCGACGACGAGGAGTTCCTCGCGATCGCCGACCGGGCCGATCGCTCGCCGGCCGTCCTCGCGCTCGCGTGGGCGCTCGCTCGAGATGTCACGCCGATCCCGAAGGCGACGGGCGACCACGTCGCCGAGAACCTCGACGCCGTCGACGCCGAGATCGATCCGTCCGTCCTCGACGCCGTCGACGGGCTGGAGCGGGGCGACCGACGGATCGACCCCGACGACGCGGCGTGGAACCGCTGAGGGGCGGCAGATCCCCCCCGAACGACGGCCCTCACACCGCCTCCAACCGCGCCTCCATCTCCGCCTCCGCCCGGTCGACGAGGTCGGCCATCGGCTCGTCGACGTACGTCGTCCACTGGTCGACGAACCCCGAGCGGCCGAGCATCCGGACGACCTCGTAAATAGGCCTCCGGGCCGCGAATCCCGCCGGGAGCCCGTCGGCGCACTCGGCGTACCCGGCGCGGAGCGCCGCCGCGTACCGCTCGGGCCCCCGCTCGTCGAACCCGTTGAGGAGCTGGTCCTCCGCCCTGACGAGGTCGCGGGCGGGATCGCCGACGTGGGCGAGCTCCCAGTCGATCGGAGCGATCCCGTCGTCTACCTCGGCCTCGCGGTCGCGTCCGGTCCCGGCGCCGACGACGAACAGGTTCGGCATCGCGACGTCGCCGTGGAGGAGCGCCGCGGGGGCGTCGCGGAGGCGGTCGCGGTTCGCCTCGACGCAGTCGACGACGGCGTCGTAGTGGTGGCCGAGCCGCTCCGACGTGCCGATCTCGCGGGTTCGCTCGATCGTTTTTAAAAGCACGTCCGGCCACGGCGCGGGATCGAGCGCGAGCCCGCCCCGCCCGTCGCTCCCGACGATCTCGCCGTGCGTCTCGAACCGCTCGGCGTGGAGGGTCGCGAGCGTCGCGCCGACGCGCCGGAGCAACGCCGCGCGGTCGGCCTCACCGCCCTCTCGTTCCCCGAGCTCGTCCCACAGGTCGAGGAGCTCGCGTCCGGGAGCGGGCGCGGTGACGAGGTACGGCACCGTCGCGTCCGGGTCACCGGCGAGGACGTCCGGGACCGCGATCGGCCGCTCGGCGGCCAGGTAACGCAGGACTGCCAGCTCGCGGGCGATCCGGGTGCCGTCACCGTCGACCGCGACCTTGCAGAACGCCCGACCGCCGTCCGCGAAGGCGACCCCGACCGTCTCGTTGGCCCCGTTCCACGAGGGGCCGACGCCGGTCAGGCGCTCGACCGACCGCTCCGGGAACGCATCGGCGAGAGCGGCCGCCGCGGCGTCGTTCATGGCGATGCGTCGCGGCCGGGCGGTGTTAAAATTGCTGTCACTCCTGTTAACACGAGGCGGTGAAATGCCTTTGTTGCGGCCGAGAGATGCCGAATTCAGAGAAGCACCGATAACCTGATAACTGTTGTCGGTTTATCAATTGGTAGTGAGAGACGACGCGATCGGAGAACGAGTACGCCTCGAGACGCGGGGTGAGACGCTCTGCGTTCGCGACGCGTTGGAGGGTGAGGAGCTCCGGCTCGTGTCGGACACCGAACCCGATCCGGAGTCCGCGCTCACGGAGCTGTTCCCGTTTCCGGTCGACAGAGCGGTCAGCTTCGAGGCGGGGTCAATCTCGGTTCCCGACTACTCGGCGGTGACCGTGCGCAGGGCGGACGGCGAGTTCGTCGCGCGGCTCGACGACCCGATGGAGCTCCGACGAGGGTCGTACTGCTTCGACGTCAGCGGGGTGGCCAAGGCGCTGATCCGCGCGACCGACGTGGCGGTCTCGACGACCGGCATGGCCGACTCCGGGGCGGTCGACCTCGAGTTCGACCGATCGGTCACCGTCACGGTCGGCGCGCGGTCGCTTCACACCCGCCCCGAGGCGACGATCACGGTCCCCGACGACCCGGCCGCGCTGGCGGAGGCGGTCTCGGTGCTCGGCTCGTCGATCAAGGAGTTCTCCGCCGAGCGGTCGTGGCCGACGCTCCGCGGCTACCCGCCGCGGATCGAGCGCGGCGACGCGCTCGACATCCCGAGCCCGTTGGTCCCTCCCGACACCGGCGTCGAGGTCGTCGTCCGCCCCGACTACGCGGACGTCTACCGGCTCTCGACGCTGTCGTACTACCTCGGGGCGCGGATGGTGACCGGAAACGCGCCCGCGATCCGGCTCGCAAACGACTACATCGAATCGCTGCCGACCGAGGGGGTCGCGCTCGAAGAGCGGGCCGCGGAGCTGCTTCGGACGTGGTTCTTCCTCGATACGCTCACCCGGACCGAGGGGTACGTCCCGTCCGACCGGTACGAGTACGAGCTGGTCGGCTCGGAGCTCCCCTTCTACCCGCCGAAGCTCGCGGACCTGTCGATGAGCGAGCGGCTGATGGAGTACCTCGAAGTGGATGCGGAGACCGTCGCGCCGTACGCGCCCGACTGGCCGACCGAGGCGGTGCTCCGGCCGAATCCGACCGGCGCCGAACTGCTTCCCCACCTCGCGCACGTGCTGGCGCCGGTTCGGGTGCGCGGCACGGCCGAGCCCGCCGATTCCGGAGCGCCGGACGCGCTCGCGACCTCGCCGTGGCTCGCTCCAGCGGGTGGAACCCCGAGCCCGGACGACGACCCGCTTCCGGCGGGGACGTCGGTGTTGACGCCGGCGAGCTACGAGAACCGGCTCCGTCGGGAGACGACCGCCAGCGGCGATGTCCGGTTCGTCGCGCTGGTCGGCTCTGCTGAGCGCGCGACGAGGACCCGTCGCGCGCTTTCGGAGCCGGCGGTCCCCGATGGCGTCGGGGAGTGGGAAGTGCTCGACGAACCCGACGCGGAGGCGGTCGGGACCGTGCTCTCGGACCCCGACGTCGACGTCGCGTACTGCGCGCTCCCGGTCGCGGACGGCGCGGTCGCCGCGGCCGACGACACGGTCGCGGTCGCCGATCTCGACGGCGCGCCGGCGCTGACGGTCTTCGAGGGGACCGACGGCGTCGACGGCGGACTCGCCGCCGTCGAGAACGGGGGGCTCGGTTCCGTCGCCGTCGCGGGACCGCCGTCTTCCACGGCCCTCAGGTCGGTCGTGGCCCTGTTAGCGGCGGGGACGTCGATGACCGCGAGCGTTTCGCTGTCCGGTCTCGCAGACGAGACTCGGATCCGCTGCGTCGGCGATCCCGGCGTCCCGGTGGCGTCCAACAGCGTGTCGGCGATGCAAGTGAACACGGTGCGGTCGGAGTCGCCGACTTCGCATCGGTTTGAACGCGGATCGGTGCTCTCTCTCCAGGATCGGATCGGAATCGAGCAAACGCAGCTGTTCGAGGGGTTCGACGAGCTGAGCGAGCTGGTCGGAACGACGCGGACCAACGGTCCCGCTGTCGACTCCTCACAGCTCCTCGCGATGCTCGAACAGGACGATTCGATCGTCCGTTTCAACGATCGCCTCCTGCTTCCGAGCGACGACCTCTCCGAGGCGGACGTCGAGCGAATGGCTCGCCGAGCCCTCGCGGAGGACGCGTCCGAGGGAGCGATATCGGGCAGTCTGGCTGAGGAACGTCGGCCGGACTGACGGCCGGCGGTCTCAGCTCGTCCGAACTCACCGAGGATTTTTATTACGTAGCCGACGAATCGCCGCGTATGCCCCAGATCCACCTGGACGAGGAGACGGTCGAGCGCCTCGACGCGCTCCGGGTCGACGACGAGGAGTACGACGAGATTGTCAGGGAATTGATCAACATCTACGAGGCCGAGGGGCTGACGCTGTTCCGCAGCGGCGACTAGAGTAACGACCGAGGGCCTCGTCGGTCGCGGCCGTCCGGTTACTCCTGATACGCGAGCCTGACCTGTTCCCACTTCCCGTTGTCTTCCAGGTGCGCTTGCAGCTCGTCGGCGTACTCCTGGACGAGCTGTTCGGCGGCGGCGAGCTCCTCGTCGCTACCGCCGCCGCCTCCCGAGCCGCCGAGGCCGAGCGCGCCCTTGATCGAGTCGACGAGGCCGCCGCCGGAGCCGCCGCCGTCCCCCCGGTCCGGCGCTCCGCCCATCGCGGCGACCTGCGACCGGACGTTCTCGAGTTCCGGCATGATCGCCGGGAGGCTGGAGGTGTCGGCGACGATGCGGGCCTCCTCGGGGTCGGCGGCATCCTCGATCTCGAGCTCCGTCGCCGTCATGATCAGGCCCCACTCCTGGCTGGAGAACCGCGAGGCCGACACTCGGTCCGTGAACTGGTTGTCGACGGTCATGCGGTCGCCGACGATCGCGTCTGTCCACTCGCTCATACTCGACCCTTCGGCTGCGGCCGTACAAGCCCCTTTCCCTCGTCGCTCTCGGAGCGTCGCTCTCGGGACGTTTTATACCGTTCGGCCCTTCGAACCGCCATGAACACGCGAACGCGACGAGAGCTGCTCGCGGGCGTCGGCGCCGCCGCTGCCGCCGGACTCGCGGGGTGTACCGGGGCGTTACTCCCGGGAGGCGACGGCGGGGGCGACGACGCGGCCCCGGTCGATCGGACCGGCGAGGAGAGCGTCGCGGTCGCGGTGGGGGCGGACGGCGGCTTCTCGTTCGCGCCCGCGGCGGTCCGGGTCGACGCCGGCACGACGGTCGTCTGGGAGTGGACCGGCGTCGGCGGCAGTCACAACGTCGTCGACAGGGGCGGCGCCTTCGACTCCGGGCTCGCCGCGGCCGAGGGCCACACCTTCGAGCGCGAGTTCGCGACGCCGGGCACGTACGAGTACGTCTGTACGCCCCACCAGACGCGGGACATGGAGGGAGTCATCGAAGTCGTCGAGCGGTAGTCGCTACCGGGAGGCCGCATCTCAGCGAAGCCCGTCGAAGGCGTCGCCGGCGAGACCGGGGGCGTCCGGAACCGCCACCTCGCCGTCGGCGACCGGGCAGGGGTCCGGCGCGAGGTCCTCGTCGAGCAGCGAGGCCGTGGCGAGCCCACAGGGGGCGACCTCGGGGACCGCGGCCGCGACGTGGACCGCGGCGGTCCGCGCGACGACCGCGTCGATCGTGGTGGTGATCACGGGCTCGACACCCGCGGCCCGGGCGGTCGCCGCCGCCGCCAGCGCGCGGTCCGGCCCGCCGAGCGCCATCGGCTTCAGGACGACTACATCGGCCGCGCCGGCGTCCAGGACGGCGTCGAGGTCGCGACGAGCCAGCGACTCGTCGAGCGCGATCGGGACCGGAGCGTCGGCGTCGTCGCCGGCGCGGTCGTCTCGGTCTTCTCGGTCTTCTCGGTCGTCTCGGGCCTCTCTGTCCTCTCGACCCTCTCGACCGCTCCTGAGGGCCGCCGCGCCGGCGAGGTCCTCGGCGGGGAGCGGCTGCTCGACGTAGGCGAGGTTCAGCGGCGCGAAGCGGTCGAGCGCCTCTCGGGCGGTCGACCGGTCCCACGCGCCGTTCGCGTCGGCCCGGAGCGCGACGTCGTCGCCGAGCGCCTCCCGCACCGCGCGGAGACGTTCGACGTCGGCGTCGAGGGCGCGCGCGCCGACCTTCACCTTCACGCAGTCGAACCCCTCCGCGACGGCTCGGGCGGCCGCCGCGGCGGTCGTCTGGGGGTCGCCGTCGCCGACCGTGGCGTTGACCGGGACCGTCTCGGTCGGCGTCGGGATCCCGCGATCGGCCGCGAGCCGCGCGGCCAGCGACCGCCCCTCGCCTCTCGCCGCGGCGTCCGCGAGCGCGAGCGCGAGCCCGTGACGGGCCGCGGGCGTGGCTCCCGGGTCGAGGCGGTCGAGCGCGTCGTCGACGAGGGCACCGCCGTCGTCCGCGACGCCGCGCAGGGCCGACTCGCACGCCGACCGCGACTCGGTCCAGCCCGGGAGCGGGGCGGCCTCGCCGAGTCCCGGGACCGAGATTCCGGCCCGGTCGTCCGGCCCCACGCCGACGAGGAACCCCTCGCGCTCCGTGATGGCGCCGCGGGCGGTGCCGAGCGGGCTCGTCAGGTCGAGCGAGAAGGGGCGGAGCCGCATCGGTCAGAGCGCGAGGCCGACCGCGAACGCGACCGCGTAGGCCGCGAGGAGCTTTCCGGTCGACTCCAGCGCCGGGTTGAGCGCGTCGCCCGAGGTCTCGGTCAGGACGGTGCGCGCGACGGCGGCCGCGAGCGGGAGCGTGACGAGCGGGAGCAGCACCGCGGGGCCGTCCCCGCGGGCGAGGAACCAGAAGGGGGTGAGGTAGGCGAGCGCGAGCAGCCCGACGTACTGGACGCGCGAGAACCGGTAGCCGAACCGGACCGCGAGGGTGCGCTTGCCGGTCGCCGCGTCCTCCTCCAGGTCGCGGACGTTGTTGACGACGAGGATGTTCGTCGAGAGCGCGGCGATCGGGAGGCTGGCGACGACGGCGGCGAGGGTGACCGTACCATGGGGAATCCACAGCGGGAACGCCTCGCCGACGAGCGCGGCGGCCTGCACGTAGTAGGTGCCCGTGACGGCGATCACGCCGAAGAAGACGAAGACGAAGAGGTCGCCGAGGCCGTGGTAGCCGAGGGGGTACGGGCCGCCGGTGTAGGCGATCCCGGCGGCGACGGACGCCAGTCCGATCACGAGGATCGGGACGCCGCCGACGGCGACGAGGTAGGTGCCGACGAGGATCGCGGCCGCGAACGTCAGCCACATCGCCCGCTTCACTTCGGCCGGTTCGATGAGGCCGCTGGCGACGACGCGGGTGAACCCCTCGCGGTCGTCCGTGTCGGCCCCCTGGATGGCGTCGTAGTAGTCGTTCGCGAAGTTGGTGCCGACCTGGATCAGCGCCGCGCCGACGAACGCCGCGAGCGCCGGGAGCGGGGCGAACGCGCCCGTTCGGAGGGCGAGCCCGACGCCGACGATCACGGGCGCCGCCGCCGCGGGCAGCGTCTGCGGCCGCGCGGCGATCACCCACGCCCGCCGCCGCGACACCTCGGTACTCATTGGCAGCGATACGCGCGTGGCGTCCCTTAACCTTGCCATCCCGGATCGATCCGGCGGGGTCGTCCGGGACACCCACAGCTATGCCGGTCGGCGGCGAGGCCCCGGCATGGCCCGCGTACCATACGTCGACGCGTCGGACGTGCCCGAGGAGTACGAGGAGCTGCTGGAGTCGTCGCTCCAGGGGAAACCGCTCCACGTCTATCGGTCGCTCGGCAACAACCCGGAGGTGCTCGCCGGACTGCGCTCGTTCCTCGGCTCGCTGTGGACCGACAGCGGCCTCTCGGACCGGGACCGCGAGCTCGTCATCCTCGCCGCCGCGAGCGAGACGCGCAACCGCTACGAGTGGCACCAGCACGTCAACATCGCCCGCGGCGTCGGGATCGGCGACGACGTCATCGCCGGGATCGGAACCGACGACCTGACCGACCTCGACGCCGGCGAGACGACGCTGGTCGAGTACGCGGTCGCGGTCGTCCGCCGCGAGGTCGACGCGATCGCCCACGGCGAGGTCGCCGCCGCGTACGACGACGAGACCGTGGTCGGCATCGCCGCGCTCGCGCAGGGGTACGCCGGGCTCGGCGGGATGATCGAGGCGTTCGACCTCGAACTGGAGCCGGGCGACGAGTTCCACGGCTGGGACCCGCGGTAGGCGGCGCCGCGCGGTGCCGAGGTCGGGTCCCGACGACCGACAGATACGACAGGGACCGGCCCCTACCGGTGGTATGAGCGACACGACGGCCGACGGGGAGGCCGGAGCGGAGTCGACCGAGAGCGAGTCCAGCGAGGCCGAAGCGAACGGGGTCGCGGCGCGCTACGAGGAGACCGACGGCGAGCGGCTGCTCACGTTCTCCGCCGACGGCGCCGAGGCGACCGTCGCGCAGAACGTCGACGGCTACGCGATGCTGAAGGTTCGCCCGGGGCCGAACGGCGACGAGCTGGAGCGGTACTACGGGTTCGACATGGCGCTGGACCACGCCGCGGAGCTGCTCGGCGTCGCCGTCAACGACCTGCCGGTCCCCGACGCCGCCGCCGACATGGGGATGTGACGCGGGGGAGTCTCGATAGCGCGTTCAGTAATTGGTTATAAACGGTATGCGGCGGCGCGCTCCGGTGAGCGCCCCACCGGGCGCGAACCGAGCGCGAGGGAGGCGGCGGGCCGGCGCGGCTCCGCCCGCGCCGGGCCGGCCGCCGAGGCTGGGGAGGCGTGAGGTGCGGTCGCTGTGCGGGTGGACTCAAAGGGGCAGCCGCGAGGAGCACGCAGGCGACGCAAGTACCGCAAGGAGCGAACGAAGTGAGTGACTGAGGAACGCAGCGAGCGTGCGTGCTCCTCGCGGCTGGGGCTTCGGAGGTAGTCACCGGCGATCCGAAATCAATCACTTATAAGCGAGCGGCTGGGGCTTCGGAAGCGTTCTCAGCCGAACACGGTTTGGATATTTATAAGCCGGCGACCGAGGCGACCCGATTTCCCCCTCCCTCGACAATCTCCGCTCCGGCAGCTACCTTCTAACTCAACTATTCGCTCACTTCGACCGTGATCTCGTCGCGCTCGACGGCGAGCTTGAACGTCGGCACGGTCCGGTAGACGACCTCGACGACGTTCTTCCGTTCGAGCGTCCGGAGCGCACGCCGCACCTCGTCGACGTCGGGGTCGACGTCGAACGCCTCCCGAACCGCGTTGAGCACGCTGACGACCGACTGCGAGCGCTCGTCGGGGTCGGCCATCACCTCGAACACCTGCGCCACCAGCTCCGGGACGCGGATCGTCTCCGGCGCGCCGCCCCTCGCGACCGCGTCCGCCTCGATTCCGGGCTCGACGTCGACGAGGTCGTTCGCCTCGGCCGTCGACCGGATCAGGCTGTCGTCGTCGCGGTAGTAGTACTCCTTGAGGTGGTTCTGCAGGTACTGGTGCACCTCGCTGCCGCTGTCGAGCTCCCACGCGTCCTGCAGCTCGCCGTTCTTCGTCGGCTGGAGCCGGACGATGTCGGCGAGCCGGCTCCGCTCCTCGTCGGTCAGCGCCATACAGTCACCTCCACCGGGGCAGGTATGGACGTTCCGGATCGCAGTCCGGGACGGGGGGCGGGGGCAGTCGACTCGGTCGGGAGGTCGGCGGCTCGTTCAGGAGGTCAGTCGACTCGCTCAGGAGGTCGGCGGCTCGTCGTCGGACGCGTCCGCGTCCGCGTCGGCGCCCTCGTGCGCGGCCTCGTCGGCGTTCCAGCGGTCTTCGGTCCAGTGCGTGCGCGAATCGGTCGCGTCGCCCTCGGCCGTCGCGGCCGGCGACTCGTCGGCGTCGGCGGACCCCGCTGTCGTCTCGGAGTCGTCCGCGCCGGCGTCCTCGTCCGCGCCGGACGATTCGGGTCCCGTCACGCGGTCGGCGACGTGCTCGGAGAGCGGATCGACGGTCACGGTCAGCCGCGCCACGACGAAGACGAGCGGGACGAACGACGCGATCAGGAACGCGGCGTCGTACGCCCACGCGAAGCCGTCGATCAGCGGGACGATCGCGCCGGCGAGCCCGCGGTGCGCGACCAGCACGGCGGCGAGTACGACGAGCCAGTAGGCCATCGCGCCGCCGTTCTCGGCGATGCGCTCGACGCGCTCCGCGGCGTCGGTCCGATGGAGGGCGGCGCGCGTCAGCGAGGCGACCTTCGGCGCGGCGTACGCGAGGAGGGCGACGACCGCGACCGTCACCGCGGCGCTGGCGACCGCGGCGAACGTGACCGGCGTCAGCGGAACCAAGCGGCCGACGCCCGGGAGCAGCGTGAACAGGGACAGCACGCCCACCAGCGCGAGCGCCGCGATGGCGATCCGGCTGGCGGATCGAACAGAGTCGCGATCGAACGCGTCCGTCGACGTCGATTCGGTTTCGGTCATGATGCGCTCGGGACGAGGGGTGCGAGGCACATAACCGGCCGAGACGCTCAACGCGGTTTTACGCGAGTTAAGAGTCGCAGTCGGCGGCCGCTATTCGGCGTCTTCGACCGCGCTCGCGGCGCGGATCACCGTCTCCTCGTCGAACTTCGGGCCGACGATCTGGAGGCCGACCGGGAGCCCGTCGGCCTCGCCGGCCGGCACCGAAACCGCCGGGAGGTTCGCGAGGTTGACCGGGGTCGTGTTCGCGTCCGCGAGGTACATCCGCAGCGGGTCGTCGAGGCTCTCGCCGAGCTCGAAGGGGAGCACCGGCATCGTCGGCGACGCGATCACGTCGACGTCGTCGAACGCCGCCTCGAAGTCCTGCCGGACCCACGCGCGTGCGTCCTGCGCCTTCTCGTAGTACTTGTCGTGGTAGCCCGCCGAGAGCGCGTACGTGCCGAGCAGGATCCGGCGTTTGACCTCCGCGCCGAACCCCTCCTCGCGCGTCTCCGCGAACGACTCGTTCCAGTTGCCGTCCGACTCGGCGCGGTTCCCGTACCGCACGCCGTCGAAGCGCGCGAGGTTCGAGGACGCCTCCGCCATCGCGATCACGTAGTACGCCTGCACCGCGTGCTCGACCGACGGCAGCGAGATCTCGGTCGTCTCCGCCCCCCGGGCTTCGAGGTCCGCGATCGCGGCCTCGACCGTCTCGACGACGCGCTCGTCGGCGCCCTCGAACAGCTCCGTCGGGATCCCGACCGTGAGCCCGTCGACGTCGCCGTCGGCGGCCGCGGCGTAGCTCGCCTCGGGGTCGGCCCCCTCGACGTCGGCGAGGTCGCGCGTCGTCCCGTCGTTCGGGTCCGGGCCCGCGATGACGTCGAGCGCGGCGGCCGCCTCCTCGACGGTGCCCGCGATCGGCCCGATCTGTTCGAGCGAGTTCGCGTACGCGACGAGGCCGTACCGCGAGACGAGCCCGTACGTCGGCTTGATCCCGACGACGCCGCAGAACGCCGCCGGACAGCGCACGGACCCGCCCGTGTCGGAGCCGAGCGCGAGGTCGGCCTCGCCCGCGGCGACCGCCGCCGCCGACCCGCCCGAGGAACCGCCGGGGACGCGCTCCGGGTCCGCGGGGTTCCGCGTGGGGCCGAACGCCGACGTCTCCGTCGTCGTCCCCATCCCGAACTCGTCCATGTTCGCCTTCCCGACGACCGTCGCGCCGGCGTCGGTCAGCCGGTCGACGACGGTCGCGGAGTACGGCGGGACGTAGTCGGCGAGCATCTCGGAGCCGCAGGTCGTTCGGACCCCCTCGGTGGAGATGTTGTCCTTGACCGCGACGGTCGCGTCCGCGAGCGGCCCCTCGGCGTCGGCGTCGCCCTCGATCGTCGCCTCGGTGATGAAGGCGTTGTAGTCCGCCGCCATCTACGACACCTTCGGGCCGACGAAGTAGCCGTCCTCGGTCTCTTCGGCGTTCGACAGCGCCTCCTCTTGGGAGAGTCCCGTCTCGACCTCGTCGGGGCGCATCACGTTGACGAGCTCCTCCTCGCGCTCGGTCTCGGGGACCTCGTCGAGGGCCTCGAAATAGTCGAGGATGTCGCCGAACTGGGCGGCAAACGCCTCGACTTCCTCGTCGGCGAGGCGAACCCGGGCCAGCTCCGCGACGTGGCGGACCTCATCGGCGTCGACGGCGGCCGCGTCATCCGTCGACTCGGACGTATCGCTCATACGTCGAGGTGTCCCGGACCGGGAGTAAGGGTTTCGGAACGTCGCATCGGCGACGTCCGAGTCGGCGAAGACGGGACCCGCGCGGTCACTCGTCCTCGTCGGCCCGGACGGTCACCACCGGCTGGTCCGCCATCCGTACCACCTTCTCCGCGACGCTGCCGAGCAGGTAGCGCTCGACACCCGTCCGACCGTGGGTCCCCATCACCACGAGGTCGATGTCGTGCTCGTCGGCGTAGCGGATGATCTCCGAGTGCGGCGTCCCCATTTCGACGACGGTCGTCATGTCGATCCCGTCGAGCGATCCGGCCGAGCTCTCGACGAGCTCCTCCGCCTGAGCGGTGAGCTCGTCCTCGATCTCGTCGCTGTCGGGGCTGTCCTCGTGCCTCCCGATGTACCCCTCGTCGGGCGACCGCCCGCTCATCGCTTGGCTTTCCTCCTCGAGGAACGCCCCGCTCAGGCCGAGCCCGCCCCCGCGCATGTCGACGACGTGCAGGACGTGGACGGTCGCGTCGAACGCCGACGCGAGTTCCGCCACGTGCGCTGCCGCCGCTTCCGACCCGGTGCTCCCGTCCGTCGGGTACAGTATATTGTCGTACATCGTACCACCCAATTGAAACTTCGCGGAACAGCGATAAAAACGCACCGCAGATTCCCGCTAACGGCGGATCCGCAGTCACGACCGGAGCGGGACCGTCGATCGGTCACCAAATCGGCCGGGAACTCGACCGCGTTTATAACAGGTCGTTCGAGACGAGCCGGTCGACCGCCTCGCGCAGGCGCTCCTCGCTGGCGGCGTAAGAGATCCGCGCGTGTCCGGGAGCGTTGAACGCGCTGCCCGGTACGCACGCGACCGACGCCTCCTCGATGGCGGCCTCGCACCACGCCTGGTCGTCGTCGTCGACGGGGAGCATCATGTAGAAGGCGCCGTCGCCGACGTCGACGTCGACCCCGTGCTCGTCGAACAGGTCGACGAGGAGGTCGCGGCGGTCGGCGAACGCCCGCCGCATCTCCTCGACGGACTCGTCGGCGTTCTCCAGCGCCTCCACGCCCGCGCGCTGGACGAAGTTCGTCGCGCAGGAGACGGAGTGGGAGTGGAGCTTGCCGGCCTGCCCGACGAACTCCTCGGTCGCGTGGAGGTAGCCCAGCCGCCAGCCGGTCATCGAGAACGCCTTCGAGAAGCCGTTGATCGTTATCGTGCGGTCGGCCATCCCGTCGAGGCTCGCCAGCGAGACGTGCTCGGCGTCGTAGATGATGCGCTCGTAGATCTCGTCGGAGATCACGGCGATGTCGTGTTCGACGGCCAGGTCCCGGACGCCCTCCAGGGCGGCCTCGGAGAAGACCGCGCCCGTGGGGTTCGACGGGGAGTTGACGACGAGCAGCTCGGTGTCGTCGGAGACCGCCTCGGCGAGGTCGTCGAGCGCGGGTTCGAGCTGGAAGCCGTGGGAAGCGAGGTCGACGCGGGAGAGGTCGCCGCCGGCGAGCTTCGCCATCGCCTCGTAGGAGACCCACGCGGGGTCCAGCAGGACGACCTCGTCGCCGTCGTCGATCAGGGTCTGGAACGTCTCGTACAGCGCCTGCTTGCCGCCGGGCGTGACGATCACCTCGTCGGCGTCGGCGTCGATGCCGGTGCCGCGGAGCTTCGCCGCGATCGCCTCCCGGAGCTCCGGGATCCCGTTCGAGGAGGTGTAGCCCGTGTGGCCGGCGTCGAGGGCGTCCTTGCCGGCCTCGACGACGTTCGCGGGGGTGTCGAAGTCGGGCTCGCCGACCGAGAGGTCGACGATGTCGGCCCCTTCGGCCTCCTTTTCAGCCGCCAGGTTCGATATCGCCAGCGTCGCGCTGGGCTCTACGCGTCCGATCCGGTCCGAGAAGTCGTATGCTTCGCTCATTGTCGTGTGTTCCGTCGGGGGTCGTCTCCGGCGCTCATTCGAGCTCCGTCGCGAGGTCGATCGCGGCCTCGGCCGCCTCCGCGCCCTTATCGATGCGCTCGCGCGCCTCCGCGCCGGACATCCCCGGGCCGCTCACGCCGAACGTGACGGGGGTGTCGCGGTCGAGGCTCACTCGCGTGAGCTGCTCGGCGGTCGCGCTCGCGATGACGTGGTCGTGGTCGGTGTCGCCGGTGACGATGGCGCCGATAACCGCCACGGCGTCGACGTCGTCCCGGCGCGCGAGCCGGTCGGCGGCCAGCGGGCTGTCGTACGCGCCCGGCACGCTCAGTTCGTCGACGACGACGGCGTCGCGGTCGGCGGCCGCCTCGCGGGCGGCCTCGGCCATCGGCTCCGTGACGGAGTCGTTGAACCGCGCCACCACCAGTCCCAGCGAGACCATACGCCCGCTCACACCGGCGGCGGCAAAGGTCTACCGTTCCGGAGCAGGGTTGCCGGTCAAACGGGTTCGGGAACGGGGGCGGCGTGGACGTGGTTCGGTTATAAATGAACTACGCGGGTGGCGCGCGCCTCCGAGCGGCCGGTCGGCCGCGAGGAGCGCG
>NZ_NHPG01000065.1:0-1556 GCF_002252965.1 Halorubrum sp. Ea1 | reverse complement strand
CCCCAGCCGCGACGGCTCGGAGGCCTCGTTGCGCTCCTCGGTCGGTCGCTACCGCTCCCTCGCTGCGGTGCTTACTTCGGCCGCCCTCGCCCTCGCGGCTGCCCCTTTGAGTCCCACCCGACCGCACGGCACCGCAGCCTCACACCTCCCCAGCCTCGGCGGACGGCCCGGCGCGGCTCCGCCCGCGCCGGGCCGCCGCCTCCCTCGCGCGTGCGATCGCCGGCGCCACGCGCCGGCTGTCAGAGGGACCTTCGGTCCCTCGCTACTCGCGCCCCTCGGACGCTCGTCGGCACGCGCCGTCGCAGGATGATTTATAAACGAACGCCGAGGCGAACACCTATTTATCCGACCGCGACCACGGGTCGCCCATGACAGCGTCACGCGCGCCGGCGGATCCCGAGGTCAGGGAGTTCGAGGCGACGGTGGAGTCGGTCGACGGCCGCGAGGTCGTCCTGAGCGAGACGTTCTTCTACGCCGAGTCCGGCGGCCAGCCGGCGGACAGGGGAACGATCGACGGCGTCCTCCTCGAGGACGTGACCGAGCGCGGCGGCCGGGTCGTCCACGTGCTGGGCGAGGAGCCGCCGGGGTCGATCGCGGTCGGCGAGACGGTCTCGGGGATCGTCGACGACGCGTTCCGGACGTACTGCGCCCGGGCGCACACCGCCTCGCACGTGCTCTACGGCGCCGCGCGTCGGACCTGCGAGGACCTCGGCTACGCCGGCTTCGACATCGCGGCGGAGAAGGTCCGCGTCGACCTGATGACGGCCGACCCCATCGGCGACGCGGACCTCGTCGAGCTGGAGCGACTCGCCAACCGCGCCGTGTGGGACTCGCTGCCCGTCTCGTGGGAGACGCTCCCGGAGGATGAGGCCCGCGCGATCGAGGGGATCGCCTTCAACACCAAGACCGAGGAGGGCGCGATGAGCGGGAGCGAGGCGGTCCGCGTCGTGACGGTCGGCGGGGACGGCCCGGCCGGCGAGGGCGACGAGGACGGCGCGGGCGGCGGGGGCGGCGAAGACGGCGCGGGCGGCGAGAGCGACGCCGCGTCCGCGTGGGACGTCGCCGCCTGCGGCGGCACCCACGTCCGGAACACGAGCGAGATCGGGCCGATCTCCGTGCTCGACCGGTCGAACCCCGGCGAGGGCGTGACCCGCGTCGAGTTCGCGGTCGGCCCGACCGCGATCGACCACGACGCCGCGGTCCACGCGGCCGCGCTCGACGCCGCGACGAGCCTCGACGCGCGGATCGGTGACCTCCCGGACGCGGTCGACCGCCTCCGCGACGAGGTCGACCGGCTGGAGGGAGAGCTCCGGGACGCCCGGACCGACCTGCTGACCGCCCGGCTCGGCGACTTCCCGACCACCGATGTCGACGGGGCGACGTGGGCGGTGGGGACCGTCGACGGCGCCGACCCGAACGACCTGCGGGGGCCGGCGGAGCGCCTCCTCGACGACGGCGACGGGGCCGCGGACGCGCCCGACGCGGTCGCGGCGGTCGGCACGGGGAGCGCGCCGTTCGTGGTCGTGGCGGTCGCGGACGGGGTCGCCGGCGACGGC
>NZ_NHPG01000141.1:0-19823 GCF_002252965.1 Halorubrum sp. Ea1 | reverse complement strand
GACGGGTCGGACGGCGACGACGGAAACGACTCCGGGTCGGACGGCGACGGCCCGGACGGCTCGTCCGGGCCGGACGCCTCGACCGGCGACGAGGCGCCCGGATTCGGGGTCGTCGCCGGCCTCCTCGGGCTGCTGGCGGCGGTGTCGCTGCTCGCCCGCCGGTCGCGGGACTGAGTCGCTCGGCGCGCCGGCGGACAAGTCGCCGCGACGCGCGGGCTCGGAACCCGGACCGCGCGGGCCCGGGACCCGGACCGCTTTTGCTCCCGCGCGGGCGTATCCCGTGTATGACCGAGTTCGACATCGTCGACGCGGCCGCGATCCGCGACGGCCGGGCGACGGACGCGTACTTCGAGCGGACAGAGGCCGCGCTGGACCGCGCCGGCCGGAACCCGCGCGTCGTCGCCGAGGTGACCGCCGACCAGTTCCCCGACGGCGACTTCGAGCTGTTCGCCGGGCTGAAGGACGCGCTCGCGCTGTTGGAGGGCCGCGACGTCGACGTCGACGCGATCCCCGAGGGGCGGTTGTTCGACGGCGGCCCGGTGATGCGGATCGAGGGGCCGTACCGGGAGTTCGCGCGGCTGGAGACCTCGCTCTTGGGCTTCCTCTCGCACGCCTCCGGGATGGCGACCGCCGCGCTCGACTGCCGGGCCGCCGCGCCGGAGTCGCAGGTGCTCTCCTTCGGCGCGCGCCACGTGCACCCCTCGATGACGGCGGCGGTGGAGCGCTCGGCGCTCGTTGGCGGGTTCGACGGGTTCTCGCACGTGGCCGCCGGCGACCTGATCGGCCGGGAGGCGTCGGGGACGATGCCGCACGCCCTCTCGATCTGCTTCGGCCGCGGCGAGCAGGAGGCGGCGTGGCGCGCCTTCGACGAGGCCGTCGACGAGTCGGTGCCGCGGATCGCCCTCTGTGACACCTACTCCGACGAGGTGGACGAGTCGCTCCGGGCGGTCGCGGCGCTCGGCGACCGGCTGGACGGCGTCCGGCTCGACACCACCGGGTCGCGCCGCGGCGACTTCCGGCACATCGTCCGCGAGGTCCAGTGGGAGCTCGACGCCCGCGGCCACGCCGACGTCGGCGTGTACGTCTCCGGCGGGCTCGAGCCCGCCGACCTCCGCGAGCTCCGCGACGTCGCCGACGGCTTCGGCGTGGGCGGCTACGTCTCCAACGCCGACCCCGTGGACTTCGCGCTCGACCTCGTCGCCGTCGACGGCGAGCCGGCCGCGAAGCGCGGGAAGCTCTCGGGCGCGAAGGCCGTCTACCGCACCGCGGACGGCGCGCACGCGGTGGGACTGGCGGACCGGTCGGGGCCCGAGGACGCCGAGTCGCTCATGGGGCCGGCGATCCGCGACGGCGAGGTCGTCGCCGGCGACGCGACCGACCTCGCGGCCGCGGCGGAGCGGGCGCTCGCGGACGCGGAGGCGGTCGGCTACGGGGCGGAGTAGCGGTCGGCTACGGGGCCGACGACCGGAAACGGAGAAGAACAGTCGATTTCGGCCGTTACAGCTCCTCGACGGCGCCGCCGTCGGCGCGCTCTCGGAACACCTGTCCCTCGATGAGCGTCACCATCGTGTCGTCGTCCTCCCAGGCAGTCGGGGAGAGCTTCGCCTTCCGGCAGGCGCGCGAGAGGAACTCGGCGCCGGACCAGCCGTTCTCGACGGGGACCGTCGGGTAGAGCCAGCCGTGCGAGTTGCCGCCGTCGACGGCGACGCCGTGCGTGCCGATCTGCAGGTCGGCGAGGGGGTCGTTCGTGAGCACCGTGTTCGAGACGACGAACACGGAGACGGTGATGTTGTCGAGCTCCTTGGGCTCGACCTCCGAGCCGCAGGAGTCGCCGGAGGCGGCCTTGATGGCGGCCTCGACGATGGCGTGGCCGAGCTGGTCGGACGTTTCCCAGGCGCCCGCGCAGCCGCGGAGGCGGCCGCGGCCTCTCGTGGATTCCAATCGAACGAACGCCCCGGTGCGGGCGTAGAACGCCTCGCGCATGCTGCCGGGTTGTTCACGTTGTCCGTGTCGGACGAACGACTCGACCGCCTCCCGCGCGAGTTCGACCGCTCGTGCACCGTCGTCGTACGACAGCTGAACGGTCTGGGCCTCGGACATGTAGGTCCATTACGTTGCTGACGACTTGAACGCTTCCCTTGCGAACTGATGGCACGGCATCCCGCCGGAGCGCTTCGATTTCCCCGGTTCACGCGGCGGGTGGACCCCCGTTCGCCGGCGGTCGAAGCAGCGCTCGTCCTCGGGGTCGCGGCCGCACCCGCCGTCGAATTAGGCCGTCGTTACCGTCGCGCCGCGCTCGGGACCCCCGCTCCGACCGGATCGCTTATTCGCGGTCGCGGGCAACGTCGACCCGGACAGAGGGAGCCCGACTCCCGTGCCTCTGGCATGAGGAAAGTCCCCCCACCGGCCGGACGGGCGACCGGGCACACGCCCGGAGTCGGAGACGGCTGGCTCTGGAACAGCAACGACACCCCCCGCCCCGACCCGTGATTCGCGCGAACCGACCCGCGAGGGAAGGGAGTTAACCCGAGGAGGATCGACGGGTGGGAACGGATGGAACGGCGAATCCTCGCCGGTGCAAGTCCGCGCCATAAGGTAGTCCGGCCACGGCGCGGACGCTTAGCCGAATGTCGGGACGAACCGAAGGGGGCTTACTCCCCTCAGTCCGCTTCTACTCGGTAGTTGCAGATGTTCTGGTTGTTTATAACCGGTTGTCGACTGCGTATCGGTGAACACCTCCAAGGCCCCAGTCGCGAGGCGCTTCGCGCCTCTGTCAGAGGGACCTTCGGTCCCTCGCTACTCGCGGGCCGGCGGCCCGCTCGGAGGCGCGCGCCACCGCACTGCCGGTCGCTTATAGATACCTCGTCGTCGCCGTCGGCGGTCCGAAACGCCCCCTGTCGCTCGTCTTTTTAAATGGGGAGCAGCGCCGCGCCGCCGCCGGCCGCCTCCTGAATCTCGTCGCCGTAGGCGATCGAGATGTACAGGATGGTGAAGATGACGGCGTTGTGGAGGCCGTGAAGCAGCGCCGGGACGACGAGGTTCTCGGTGTACTCGTACACCGCGCCGAAGACGATGCTCGGGAGGAAGAGGATGGCGATGGTGGTGAGCCGCGCGGAGGCGCCGCCGGTCAGCGCCATCACGTGGACGGCGGCGAAGATCGCGGAGGCGATGAGGATCGCGGGCGCCGGCGACAGCGACTCCCGGAGCCGTCCCTGGACGACGCCGCGGTACAGGATCTCCTCGGAGGGGCCGATCACGAGGAACGAGGCCGCGATGAGGAGTGGGATGATCGCGGGGTTCCGCATCGCCAGCTCCGCGCTCTGGTTCGAGGCGGCCTCGGTCCCGAGCTGCTGGATCACGATCGAGACGACGATGATCGTGACGAGGATGAGCGCCCAGCTCCCGACGATCAGGCCGATCTCCTTCAGGCTCGGGCGCCGCACGCCGAGGTACGCGACGATCCCGGACCGGTCGAGCCCGCGCCACGCGAGGTAGCCGAGCGCCAGCCCGCCGAACGCGACGTACTGGCCCAAAACGAGCGTGATAACGAGGGTCACGGCGAGCGGGAGCCCGCCCGTCACCGCGTTGAGACCGAGCACCACGCCCCCGCTGGCGAGGGCGATCGTGGGGCCGAGCGCCCCCAAGAGCAAGGCCGTGACGATCGCGATCCCGACGCCGCGGCCGTCGGACGCCGTCGGCGAGGCGGTGCCGTCGGCGGTCGCCGGCCCGTCGCCGGTCGCGGCCGAGCCGTCCGCCGGCTCGCCGCCGTCGGGAGCGCTCGACTCCCGTCGCGTCCCGTCGTCGCTGGAGGGGTCAGGCATTACCCGGCGTACGGGCCGACGCATAATAGGGCTGTTCGTGCGCCGCGCTCGCGACCCCCCGGAAGCCCCCGTCAGCGGTGCAGCAGCTCGTACCAGAGCACGGCGGTCACGGCCCGCCCGTCGCGGAGCCCCTCGTCGACGACCGCTTCGAGCAGGTCGTCGTACGGGACCGTCTCGACCGCGATCGACTCGTTGTGGTCGAGGTCGCGCTCGGCGGTGGGTTCACACCCCGTCGCGAGGAAGTGGTGGTGGACCGAGTCCGCCATCCCGTTCGTCGGCTCCACCGACGTCAGGCGCTCGAAGGCGTCGGCCTCGTACCCCGTCTCCTCGGCGAGCTCGCGGGCGGCGGCGCGTTCGAGGTCGTCGGCGTCCGCCGACTCGACCGTCCCGGCGGGGATCCCGCGGTTGACGCGGCCGACCGCCTGCCGCCACTCGTCGATCACGACGACGTCGCCGTCGGGGGTCAGCGGGAGCACCACGACCGCCGGCGGCTCGTCGACGTAGTGGAACCCGTCCGTCTCGCCGTCCGGGAAGCGCACCTCGTCGCGGCGCACGTCGAAGCCGGGGCAGCGGTAGTCGATGTCGGTGTCGAGCGTCTCCCACGACAGATCGTCCATGCGTCGGAGTCGGCGCTCGGGCACCTAAATCCCCTCACTCGGACGGGGCCTCACCGCTTCGGGACCGAAGCGCCTCCGCGGCTCGGGCCGCGGCCGCGCCGCCGACCCACGCGAGCGTCCCCAGGACCACGGCCTCGACGCCGACGAAGGCGAGCCCGTCGGGTCCGACGAGCGCGGCGACGCGCTCGCCGAGGGGCCGCCCCGAGAGGCCCAGCAGGTAGTGGTCCGCGTTGTACCCGAGGAGCGCGCCGTAGACGGACGCCCACGCCAGCGCCAGCCCGGCCCGTCGATAGGCGAGGACCGCGGCCGCGAGGACGCCGACGACCGCGGCGTCGCCCGCGAGGAACACGACCCCGCCGGAGACCTCGAACGCCTCGACCGCGTAGGCGGCGAAGACGGCGAGGAAGAGCAGCGGCGGGACGAGGAGCCGATACCGACGCGGCGAGCCGTTCCGGTTCGAGCCGAGGAGGACGCGGCGAGCGAGGGACACGCCTCCGAATCGCCGCGCTCGCCTGATAAATCCACGCGCCGATTCCGGCGCCGGAGGGTCTCACCCCCAGTCGCCGAGCGACGCCTGCCCGTCGCCGCGCTCGCTCGCCCGTCGGTCTCGGGCCTCGTCGGTCTCGCCCTCGTCCTCGGCGCCCGGCTCGCCGTCCACCCAGTCGGTGAGCTTCCCGCCGTCGCCGCCGCCTGCGGCCGACCCGGTCCCCGTCCCGCGGGCGCGGTCGCCGGCGCTCGTCCCCCCGCTCCCGCCGGCGCTCGTCCCCCCGCTCCCGCCGGCGCTCGTTCCCTCGCCGTCGCCCGGATCGAACCCACCGAGGGTCGCCTGGTCGCTCTCGGCGAAGTCGAGGTTGGAGACCCGCACGCCCAGCTTTCTGACCCGGTCTCCGTCGAACTCCCCGAGGAGGTCGAACGCGACCGACTCCACGAGGTCGGGGTCGTCGACCGGACCGGGGAGGCTCCGCGCCCGCGTGTTGACATCGTAGGGCGGCTCGACCGCCTTGATCCCGATGGTGCGGTAGAGGCAGCCCCGCTCGCGGGCCCGACGGGCCACGTCCGCCGCCAGCGCCGCCACCGTCTCGCGCTTCGTCTCCCGGTCGGCGGTCGGCGACAGCGACGACTCCCGCGAGAGGCTCTTGGGGAGCCCGGTCGGCGTGACCTCCCGGTCGTCGTCGCCGCGGGCGCGCCGGTGGAGCTCCGGGCCGCGCTCCCCCAGTTCGTCGGCGAGTCCGTCGGGGTCGGCCGCGGCGAGGTCGGCGGCGGTCTCGATCCCCATCTCGGCGAGCGTCCGCTCCGTCACGGGGCCGACGCCGTGGATCTCGGCGGTCGGTAGCGGCGCGAGGAAGGACTCGACAGAACCGGGCGGCACGACGACGAGCCCGTCCGGCTTGTCGGCGTCGCTGGCGACCTTCGCGGTCGACATGTTCGGCGCCACGCCGACGCTCGCGGGCACCCCGGCCTCCCGCTCGATGCGCTCCTTGACGTGCCGGGCGTACCCCTCCGCGAGGGTACGCGCCTCGGCGGGGCCGGCCGCGGCGCTCTCCCCCTCCGCGGCGTCCCACGCGGTCCGGTCGGTGACGTCGAGGTACGCCTCGTCGACGCTCACCTCGCGGAGCGTGTCGGCGCAGTCCCGGAGGACGGCCTTCACGTCGCCCGCGACTTCCTTATAAAATCCGAGGTCGACGGGCAGGTACCGGCCGGCCGCCTCGGGGTCCGGCGCGTCCGAGTCGTCCGGGTCGGCGTCGGCGCGGCGGGGGAGCAGGTCGAGCGCCTCGGAGATCGGCATCGCGCTCTCGACGCCGAACGCGCGGGCCTCGTAGCTCGCGGTCGCGACGGCGCCGACCGTCTCACCGTCCTCGTACCCCATCCCGACGACGACGGGTTCGCCCGCGAGCTCTGGTCGCCGCAGGCGCTCGCAGGAGGCGTAAAAGCAGTCCATGTCGACGTGGAACACGACGCGGTCGCTCCCGTCCGCCTCGTCGGTCGCCGTCCCGGGGAGCGTGCCGCCCGCCATCGCCCGACCGTCCGCGCCGCGCCGACTTAACGATCAGCCACGCGCGGCGGCAGTGGAACCGGTCGGTCGGGCGACCGACCCTCAGCCGCGCCCCGACCGGCCCCCTCGCTCCGTACTCAGAACTGATACCCGGGGCGACATCCGTTTATGAGTCGGCGACGTATCCGCCCGCATGCCCGAACGGATCGACGTGTTACACGTCGACGACGACCCCTCCGTGCTCGACCTCACGGAGGCGTACCTCGAACGCGAACTGGACGACGTCGCGGTAACGAGCGTCACGGCGGCGGCGGACGCCCTCGACGAGCTCGACGGCGGGCGGTTCGACTGCATCGTCAGCGACTACGACATGCCCGGCATGGACGGGCTGGAGTTCTTCGACCGGCTCCGCGAGACGGACCGCTCGATTCCCTTCGTGCTGTACACCGGGAAGGGGAGCGAGGAGATCGCGAGCCGCGCGCTCAACGCTGGCGTCACCGGCTACTTCCAGAAGGGAGGCCCGGAGCAGCTCCGACGGCTCGCGAACCGAGTCCACCAGGCTGTCGACGAGCACCGCACTCGGGAGATCGCGGACCGCTACTCGACGGTCATCGACGCGCTCGGCTATCCCGTGTACGTCGTCGACGAGACCGGAACGTTCGAGTTCGTCAACGAGCCGTTCGCGGAGCTGACCGGCTACGACGTCGAGGAGATCGTCGGAAGCACGCCCGGACTTATAAAAGGCGACGACGCGGTCGCCGAGTCCGAGGACCGGCTCGGAACCATCCTCTCCAGCACCGGTCCGGACATCCAGCGGTTCCGGGTCGACATCGAGCCGAAGCAGGGGGAGCCGATCCCCTGTCGGGACCACATGGCGGCGCTGCCGTACGACGGCGACTGCTTCGAGGGGAGCGTCGGCATCCTGCGCGACGTCTCGGACGAGGTGGAGCGGCGCGAGGAGCTGGAGACGAAGACCCGCGCGCTCGACGAGGCGCCGGTCGGTATCACCATCACCGACCCCGACCGCACGGACAACCCGATGGAGTACGTCAACGACCGGTTCGTCGAGATGACCGGCTACGACCGCGAGGAGTCGATCGGGGTCAACTGCCGGTTCCTACAGGGTCCGGACACCGACGAGGAGTCGGTCGCGCAGCTCCGCGAGGCGATCGAGGCGGAGGAGCCCGCTAGCGTCGAACTCCTGAACTACCGGAAGGACGGGACCGAGTTCTGGAACCGCGTCAGCGTCGCGCCGATCCGCGGCGCGAACGGGCGCGTCACCGAGTGGGTCGGCTTCCAGCAGGACATCACGGCGTTCAAGCAGCGCGAGGCGGCGCTCGAACGACAGAACGAGCGGCTCGACTCCTTCGCGGGCATCGTCTCGCACGACCTCCGGAACCCGCTCAACGTCGCGCAGGGTCGCCTCGACCTGGCGCGGACGATGGCGGACGAGGGCGCCGAACACCTCGACGCCGCGGCCGACGCGCTCGACCGCATCGAGTCCATCGTCGAGCACACCCTCACGCTCGCCCGCGACGGGGAGACCGTGGGCGACCCCGAGCCGGTGTCGGTCGCGGGCGTCGCCGCGGACGCTAGGGAGACGGTCGACACCGAGTCCGCCGAGCTGACGGTCGAGACCGACCGGGAGGTGCTCGCCGACCCCGACCGACTCCGGAACCTCTTCGAGAACCTCGTCCGGAACGCCGTGGAGCACGGCGGGTCGGACGTCTCGATCCGCGTCGGCGACCTCGACGACGGCTTCTACGTCGCCGACGACGGCCCGGGGATCCCCGGGGACGTCGCCGGCGATCTCTTCGAGCCCGGCCGGACCGGCGTTGAGGGCAACACCGGCTTCGGGCTGGCGATCGTCCAAGAGATCGCCACCGCGCACGGCTGGGCCGTCGCGGCGACCGAGTCCGCCGAGGGCGGCGCGCGCTTCGAGGTCCGCGGGATCGAGCGCCGCCAGCCGCCGGTGCCCGAATCGTAGCGGCCGACGCTCACCGTCGACGGATCGTCCCGGCTCTCCCGGCTGGACCGCCCGGAACCGGAACGACTCCCGCCGTTCGCAAACACCTTTGTGGTCCCGACCGAAGCGGAGGGAAATGGGGACGCTCTCCGGCATCGCCGACACCGACCGGCGAGTCATCGTGCTCGCGCTCGCCCGGATGGTTGGGGCCGCCGGCAACTCCTTCCTCATCGTCGTGCTGCCGCTGTACATCGCGAGCGACCTGATCGACGTCAGCGCGCTCCTCGGGACCGAGGTCGGTGTGGGCGCGGCGGCGGTCACGGTGACCGAGCCGCTCCTCATCGGGATCGTCCTCTCGCTTTTCGGCTTCCTCAACAGCCTCTCGCAGCCGATTACCGGGCGGCTCTCGGACCGGATAGGCGTCCGTCGCCCGTTCGTGCTGATCGGGATCCTCCTCTTGGGCACCGCGAGCGGGCTCTACACGGTCGTGACCGTCTACTGGCAGCTCGTCGTCCTGCGGGCGATCCAGGGGTTCGGCGCGGCGCTGATCATCCCCGCGACGGTCGCGTTAGTCAACGAGTACGCGTCGGCCGACGCCGACCGCGGCGGCAACTTCGGCGTGTACAACACCTTCCGGCTGATCGGGTTCGGCTTCGGTCCGGTGCTGGCCGGCGCCGTCGTCGAGGCGGGCCCGTACGACCTCTCGCCGATCGGCCTCCCCGTGATCGACGGCTTCGACGCCGCCTTCGCCGCCGCCTGCGGCGGGGCGTACCTCAGCTTCGCCCTCGTCTTCCTGCTCGTCCGCGACGCGGCCGAGTCCAGCGAGGCGAGCGACGACCTCTCGATCCGCGTGCGCGGCGAGGACCGCCTGCTCGACCCCGTCTTCGCGCTGGGGCTGGCGACGGTGGCGATGGGGATGTGCATCGCGCTGTTCGCGACGCTCCAGAACCAGGTGAACGTCCGGCTCGACCAGGCGCCGGTGTGGTTCGGGCTCCAGTTCGCGGCCGTCACGATCGCGAACGTGCTCCTGCAGGTGCCCGTCGGGCAGGCCAGCGACCGGATCGGGCGCCGGCCGTTCCTGCTCGCCGGCTTCGTCCTCCTCGTCCCGACGACGCTGCTGCAGGGGATCGTCACCGACCCGGTCGTGATGACGCTCGTCCGGCTGGCGCAGGGGGTCGCCGTCGCGTGCGTCTTCGCGCCGTCGCTCGCGCTCGCCGGCGACCTCGCGCGGGAGGGCGAGTCGGGGACGACGCTGTCGGTGCTCACGATGGGGTTCGGCTTCGGCGTCGCGCTCGGTCCCCTCGCGTCCGGCTGGCTCGTCGGCTTCGGGTTCGTCGTCCCCTTCGCGGTCGGCGCGGGGCTCGCGGTCGTCGCGTTCGCCGCGGTCGTGACGCAGGTCGAGGAGACGCTCGGCGCGAGCGACGACGCCGGCGCGGCCGCGGCGGACTGACGTATATAAGTGACCGTCGTCCGAACGACCGCTCGTGTCGAACGACCGCGTCCGCTGCGTCGACTGCCGGGAGCCGATCGCGAGCGACGCCCGGGTCTGCCCCCACTGCGAGGCGGTCCAGCCGTCGCCGCTCGTCGACGTCGGGGTGGCCGTCGCCGGCGTCTTCGCGTTCGCCTTCGGCCTGCTCCTCTCGATGCTGACGATCGGGACGAGCCGGCTGCTCGGCTTCCTGCTGCTCGTCGTCGGCTTCGGCCTCGCCGTCGGCGGCTACACGCGCCACGTGGACCGTCAGGCGGGGCGG
Source organism: Halorubrum sp. Ea1 (assembly GCF_002252965.1). Lineage (NCBI taxonomy): Archaea > Methanobacteriati > Methanobacteriota > Halobacteria > Halobacteriales > Haloferacaceae > Halorubrum > Halorubrum sp. Ea1. Next base: position 9,675 of record NZ_NHPG01000141.1, on the reverse strand, counting down.
CGGGCGCGGTGAGACCGACGCGCTCGGGCCGACGGCTTTTATCCGTCGCCGTCGAAAAGGCGGACGTATGCTCACCCCAGTCAACGCCGGACTCGTCCTCGCGGGACTGCTCCTCGCGTTCGTCGGCGCCGCGGTCTCCGTCTACGCCGTCACGCTGACCGGCCTGCTCGTCGGCGGCGGCGCGGGCTACCTCGCCGCGCCGAGCCTCGCCGGAGTCATCGCCGTCGACGGGCTGGTCCTGACCGGCGTCGCGGTCGCGATCGGCGCCGCGGTCGGCGGCTTCCTCGCGTACGCCGGGCTCTCCTTCGCCGTCGTCGCCATCGGCGGGCTGGTCGGCGGTTTCGCCGGTCGCTTCGCGGTCGGCCCGCTGTACGCCGCCGACGCGGCCGGGGTCGAGGGGACGCTGCTGCTCGTCGGCGCGACGCTCGCGGGCGTCGCGGTCGGCGCGCTGTTCGGGTTCGTCCTGAGCCGGACGACGCTCGTCGTCTCGACGGCGTTCATCGGCGCGGCGTTCGCGTCGCGCTCGCTCACGCCGGCGACGCTGGACGCGGCCGCCGCCGGACCGTCGGTCGAACCGCTCCTGTTCGACGTCACCGCGCCGGCCTTCCTGGCCGTCTTCGCCCTCGGCGCGCTCTCGCAGCTCGGGCTGTTCCGGTTCGGCTACGTGACGAAGCTCGTCGGGCTCCTCCCCGGCGCCCGCCGGTGGACGGCCGACGACGACCGGACGGCGAAGGGCGCCTGAGCCGGGGTCCCGCCGGCCGCCCCGTCTCCCTCGTCGCCTCTCCCTCGTCGCCTCCTACTCGTCGCCGTACTCGTAGAACCCGCGTCCCGTCTTCTTCCCGAGGTCGCCGGCCTCAACCTTGCGCTTGACGAGGTACGCCGGCTTGTAGCGGTCGCCGAGCTCGGCGTGCAGCGTCTCGCTGGCGTCTAACACGACGTCGAGCCCGATGTGGTCGGCGAGCTCTAAGGGCCCCATCGGGACGTTCGTCCCGAGCTTCATCCCGCGGTCGATGTCGGCCTTGTCGGCGACGCCCTCGTCGAAGGCGCGGACCCCCTCGTTGATCCACGGCATCAGGATCCGATTCGTGACGAAGCCGGGCTTGTCGTCGGACTCCCACGTCTCCTTGCCCAGGTCCGCGGCGAAGGCGTGCGCGAACTCGACGACCGCGTCCGCGGTGCGCTCCCCGACGACGACCTCCACGCCGTCCATGATCGGGACCGGGTTCATGAAGTGGAGTCCGATCACGTCGCTCGCGCGGTCCGTGGCGCTCGCGATGGTCGTGACCGACAGCGTCGAGGTGTTCGTCGCGAGGACGACGTCGTCGTCGGTCACCTCGTCGAGGTCGGCGAACACGTCGCGTTTCACGTCCATGTCCTCGACCGCCGCCTCGACGACGACGTCCGCGGCCGCGAGGTCGTCGAGGTCGGTGGTGCCCGCGATCCGGTCGCGGATCGCCTCGGGGGCCTCGTCGAGGGCGCCCTTCGACGCCAGCCGGTCGAGGCTGTCCGCGACGCTGTCGAGGCCGCGCTCCACGTACTCGTCGTCGATGTCGCGCATCACGACCTCGTAGCCGGCGGTCGCGGCGACCTGCGCGATCCCGTTGCCCATCGTACCGGCCCCCACCACGCCGATGACGTCGATGTCGGATAGCTCCCGCATAGGGGTCGCTGTCGCGCCGCGGGTGGTAAGTATTGCGTCTCCGCGACCGGGGCGTGCCGGTTCCGCGACCGCAATGTGTCGGCTCTGCGGCGGATACCGTCGCGCTCGACCGCCGTTCGTTGCGAACGACTGATAATTAACTATCTGAGTAGTAATTCTATTTGTCTCGAATCCGCCCCTGAGCGGAGCGACACACGCGGAGCGCGTCGAATTCGTTTCTTTACGTCCGCCGAAACGACCATAGCGTTTTTTATCGATGTAACGGGAGTACGAACTGATGCTTCCTCACGCCGCCGACAATATCTCGCGGGACGGCAAGTCGCTGATCCTCGCGTACGACCACGGGATCGAGCACGGACCGGTCGACTTCGAACCGAACCCCGACACGGCGGACCCCCGGCGGATATTCGAGCTCGCTACCCACGAGGCGGTCACCTCGCTGGCCGTTCAGAAGGGGCTCGCCGAGGCGTACTACCCCGACTACGAGGACGAGGTGAACCTCCTGTTGAAGCTCAACGGGACCTCGAACCTCTGGATGGGCGAGCCCGACAGCGCGGTCAACTGCACCGCCGAGTACGCGGCCGGACTCGGCGCGGACGCGATCGGATTCACCGTCTACGGGGGTTCGAACCACGAGGTCGAGATGGCCGAGGAGTTCCGGGAGGCACAGGAGGGCGCCCGCGAACACGACATGGGCGTCGTCATGTGGTCGTACCCCCGCGGACAGGGGCTCCGCAACGACGGGAGCCCGGACGTGATCTCGTACGGCGCGCGGCTCGGCTTAGAGCTCGGCGCCGACGTGGTGAAGGTGAAGTACCCCGGGTCCCCCGAGGCGATGGGCCACGCCGTCGAGATGGCCGGTCCCGCCGACGTCGTGATGTCCGGCGGGACGATGCGCGACGACGAGGAGTTCCTCCGGAACGTCTCGAACGCCATCGACGCGGGCGCCACCGGGATCGCGGTCGGCCGGAACGTCTTCCAGCGCGACGAGCCCGAGCGGATCCTCGACGCGCTGGAGGCCGTGATCTTCCGAGAGGCCGACCCGGTCGAGGCGCTGGCCGCCGCCGAGAGCGCGGACTGATGAGCGACCCCGCCTCGGACCGCGACGCGGACCCGACCGTCGAGGCCGTCTTCGACGCGGTCGCCGAGACGGCCCCGGAGATCCGCGCCGCGCTCCCCGGCCGCCGCGTCGAGAGCGGGACGGACAACCCCTCGGGCGAGTCGGTGCTGGCCGGCGACCTGTACGCCGACGAGCTGCTCGGCGAGGCGATCACCGCGGTCGACGGCGTCGGCTCGTTCGTCAGCGAGGAACGCGAGGCCGCCGTCGACGCCGGCGGGGCGGTCGGCGAGGGCGCCTACGCGGTCGCGATCGACCCCCTCGACGGCTCGTCGAACCTCCGGTCGAACAACGCGATGGGCACGGTGGTCGGGATCTACGACGCCCCGCTGCCCGCCACCGGGCGCGACCTCGTCGCCGCCGGCTACGTGCTGTACGGCCCGATCACGACGATGGTCGTCGCCGACGACGCCGGCGTCCGCGAGGAGGTCGTCGAGGCCGACCCCGACGGCGACGGCGGTAGCGACGACGGCCACGCGGTCTCCCGTTCGGTGGTCGAAGACGACCTGCACCTCCCCGACGACCCCCTCGTCTACGGGTTCGGCGGGCGCGTCCCCGACTGGCCCGACGCGTTCACCGCCTTCGCGCGCGAGATCGAAGACGAGCTGAAGCTCCGGTACGGCGGCGCCATGGTCGGCGACGTGAACCAGGTGCTCACCTACGGCGGGATCTTCGCGTACCCCGCCCTCGTCGACGCGCCGGACGGGAAGCTCCGGCTCTCCTTCGAGGCGAACCCGATCGCCTACATCGTCGAGCGCGCCGGCGGGGCCGCCACGGACGGCGAAATCGACATCCTCGACGTCGAGCCCGAGGGCGTCCACGACCGCGTGCCGCTGTACGTCGGCAACGAGGAGTTGGTCGAGCGGTTGAAGACGGCGCTGGACTGACCCGGTCGGCTCGCGGCCCGTTTGCACCGATCCGTCGGTCGCCGCCGGACTTGCATGGAAAACTGTTTAGGATCCACCGCAAATCTTGCGCCCATGAAAGTCCACGTCGGCGCGGCGGCGACGCCCGAGGAGGCCGAGGCGATCGCGCGATCGCTCGCCGAGCATCTCGGCGTCGACGTCGACGTCCACGTCGGTGAGAGCGACGAGCCCGCCGCGAGCGCCGCGCCGCCCGAGACGGCGTACCCCCTCGACGACGACCTCGGACCGACCGACCGCGAGCGCGACCTCCGGGCCGAGATCGACGACATCCTGGAAGGCGGCCCGGAGAAGTACCGCGAGCGGCTCCCCGAGCAGGGGAAGCTGTTCGTCCGCGACCGCCTCGACCTCTGGTTCGGCGGCGAGGGCGGGACGCGCGGCGCGGGCGACGCGAGCGCGACCGACGGCGACCCGGCGGGGCTCCACTTCGAGGACGGGAAGTTCGCGGCGTTCGACGACTGGCACCCGAACGCGCCGAACCGCGACGGCGACGCCGACGGCGACGGATCCGACGACTCCGGCGGCGACCGGCTCCCGGGCGACGGCCTGCTCACCGGCGCCGCCGAGTTCGAGGGGCGCGACGTCCACTTCATGGCCAACGACTTCACGGTGAAGGCGGGGTCGATGGCGGCGAAGGGCGTCGAGAAGTTCCTCCGGATGCAACAGCGGGCCCTGAAGACGGGCAAGCCGGTGCTCTACCTGATGGACTCCTCCGGCGGGCGGATCGACCAGCAGAGCGGCTTCTTCGCCAACCGCGAGGGGATCGGGAAGTACTACTACAACCACTCATTGCTGTCGGGCGCGGTCCCGCAGATCTGCGTCCTCTACGGCCCCTGTATCGCCGGCGCCGCCTACACGCCCGTCTTCGCCGACTTCACCGTGATGGTCGAGGGGATGTCCGCGATGGCGATCGCCTCGCCGCGGATGGTGAAGATGGTCACCGGCGAGGAGATCGAGATGGCGGACCTGGGCGGCCCCCGCGTCCACGCCGAGGAGTCCGGGTCGGCGGACCTCGTCGCCCGCGACGAGGAGCACGCCCGCGAGCTCGTCGCCGACCTGATCGGCTACCTCCCCGACGCCGCCGGCGAGAAGCCTCCGCAGCGCGAGACGAAGCCGCCGAAGCTCCCGCCCGAGGGGATCGACGAGCTGATCCCCGAGTCGCCGAACCGCCCGTACGACGTCCGCGACCTGCTCGACCGGATCGCCGACGCGGAGTCCGTCTTCGAGCTGAAGGAGGGCTACGGCCCGGAGATCGTCACGGCGTTCTGCCGGATCGACGGGCGCCCCGTCGGCGTCGTCGCCAACCAGCCGACGGAGCGGTCGGGCGCCATCTTCCCGGACGCCGCGGAGAAGGCCGCCGAGTTCATCTGGACCTGCGACGCCTACGAGATCCCCCTCTTATACCTCTGTGACACGCCGGGGTTCATGGCCGGCTCGCAGGTCGAGAAGGACGCGATCCTCGAGAAGGGCAAGAAGATGATCTACGCCACCTCCTCCGCGACGGTACCCAAACAGACCGTCGTCACCCGGAAGGCGTACGGCGCGGGGATCTACGCGATGGGCGGGCCCGCCTACGACCCGGAGAGCGTGATCGGGCTCCCCTCCGGCGAGATCGGTATCATGGGGCCGGAGGCCGCGATCAACGCCGTCTACGCGCGGAAGCTCGCCGAGATCGACGACCCCGAGGAGCGCGCCGAGACCGAGGCGCGGCTCCGCGAGGAGTACCGGGAAGACATCGACGTCCACCGGATGGCCAGCGAGGTCGTCATCGACGAGATCGTCCCCCCGTCGACGCTCCGCGAGGAGCTCGCGGCCCGGTTCGCGTTCTACGAGGACGTGGAGAAGGACCTGCCGGAGAAGAAGCACGGGACGGTTATTTAAAATCTGACGGGCAGGGTGGCGGACGATGTTATAAGGCCGCGATCCACTCGGCGCCGAGGAGTTCGGTCGCGCTCCCGAACCCGAGCACCACGGCGACGCCGATCGCGAGCAGCGCGCCGACGTACGCGGCGGACCCGACCAGCGACGCCGCGGCGAAGCGCGGGACGGAGACGGACGAGGCGTTCGCGGTCGGCACGGCGAGCCAGCCGCGCGTGCCGGGGACCGCGTTCGACGCCGCCACCGCGGGGAGTCCCCACCGGTCGAACCAGCGGCTCGCGCCGTCGAGGCGGTCCTCGCCGACCGGAACGAGGGGAAGCGACGTGGGGTCGACGTCGAACCGACGGACGGCGACGAAGACGGTCGACTGGCCGACGGTCGCGCCGACCACCGCCGCGGCGAACACCGGCAGGACCGCGATCGCCTCGACGCCGACGGCGACCACGGCGGTCACGAACAGCGTCCGCGCCGGGAGCACCTTCCCGACGAGGGCGCCCTCGAGCGCGAACACGGCGAACACCGCGACGGCCCCGTAGCTGTCGACGAGGGCGAGCGCGGTCGCGGCGTGGGCGCTGAACACGCCTTCCATCGACCGGCTACACGTAAAGCTCTTACACCGTGAGCGGTGCTCTCAGCACTCATGCGTGTATCTAATCCGCTTATCCGACATCTCTCCGGCCTCGGCGGACGCCGAGCGGTCAGGGGTGGGTATTTATCCACCGCGTCCGCACGTGTCACCCATGATAGATGTCGGCCGCAAGGCGCCGGACTTCATCGCCCCCGCGGTCGCGGGCGGGACGGCGACGGAACTGGAGCTGTTCCGGCTCGTCGACGACTGCGACGCCGTCGCGCTCTGCTTCGCGCCGGCGAACTTCGTCCCCACCTGCACGGCCGAGTTCGCGGCGGTGCGGGACGCGGGCTGGCACGACCGCGGCGACCTCGCCGTCGTCGCGCTCACCGGCGACTCGCTGTACGCGGGGTTCGCGTACGCCGACCGGTTCGAACTTCCGTTCCCCGTCGTCTCCGACTTCCACGGCGGGGTCGCCGACTCGTACGACCTGGTCGCGGAGTCGTGGGAGGGGCATTCGCAGATCCCGCGCCGCGCGACCGTCGTCATCGGCGGGGACTGGACCGTCCGGTTCGCCGAGGCGACCGCGGACGCGCTCGACCGCCCGGCCCCCTCGCCCGTCCAGAACGCGGCCGCGGCGCTCCGTGACCTCGGCGTCGACGCCGACCGGCCGCGAGTGAACTACGACGGGCCGTGGTGAGGGCGGGCGACGAGGGCTGACGAACCCGCCCGGTCGCCGGGGTTATTTCACGGCCCCGCGCGGACGTCCCGACATGGAAGCCGCCCTCGCGGAGTACCTCGACGAGTTCACGCGCCGGGACTGGGAGACGCTCGATCCGGAGGCCGTCACGGACCCCGTTCGGATCGCCGTCGTCGGCCTCGGCTGGTTCGCCCGCGACTGGGCGCTGCCGGGCATCGCTCGGTCGGCGTACACCGAGGCGACCGTCGTCACCGACATCGACGCCGACGCGGTGGAGACGGTCGCCGCCGAGCGCGACGTGACCGGCGTCACCCCCGAGGAGTTCCGGTCCGGCGCCGCCGCCGACGCGTACGACGCGGTGTACGTCGCGACGCCGAACGCCGCCCACCTGGGGTACGTCCGAGCCGCCGCGGCGCAGGGGAAGCCGGTCCTCTGCGAGAAGCCGCTGGAGGCGACGCCGGACCGCGCGCGCCGGCTCGTCGAGGCGTGCGACGACGCCGACGTGCCCCTGATGGTCGGCTACCGGATGCAGACCGACCCCGTCGTCCGGCGGCTCCGCGACCTCCTCGACGGGGGCGTCGCCGGCGACGTGGTCCACGTGCACGCGACGATGTCGCAGACGATGCTCGGCGAACTCGGCGGCGACGCCGACCAGTGGCGGCTCGACCCTGAGCTGTCCGGCGGCTGCGCGCTCATGGACCTCGGCGTCTACCCGATCAACACGACCCGGTTCGCGCTCGGCGAGGACCCGGTTCGCGTGTCGGGCCGGACCCGCTCAGACCACGAGGCGTTCGCCGAAGTGGACGAGCACGCCACCTTCCGGCTGGAGTTCCCGGGCGACGTCGACGCGCTCTGTTCGGTGAGCCAGAACGCGCAGCACGCGAGCCGGCTGGAGGTCACCGGCACGGAGGCGAGGCTGATCGTAGACCCGGCCTTCTACGAGCGGGAGGACCGCGGGTTCGCCGTCGTCCGCGACGGCGCCCGCGTCGACGTCGACTTCGAGCAGGTCCACCAGATCGAAGAGGAGTTCGCCTACTTCGGCCATCAGCTGTTGGCGGGCGAGCCGTTCCATCCGGACGGCGAACACGCTCTCACGGACGTGCACGCGCTCGACGGGATCTACGAGTCGGCGGAGACCGGGCGGCCGGTGGCGCTCGGCGACGACGCGGCCTGAGCCCGGACGGGGTCGGTCGGCGACGCGAGCCGCCTCACTGCTCGATCCCGTACACGTCGCTCGTCCAGTCGCGGGCCGGGGTGTCGTACACCGGCTCGTCGCGGTCGCGCTCGTTGAGGCGCCGCCGGTCGGCCGCGTCGAGCTCCCAGTCGAGGTCGGCGTTGGCCCGGACGTGGTCCGGCGTGGACGACCGCGGCAGCGGGACCACGCCGCGGTCGACCGCCCACCGGAGCACGACCTGCGCGGGGCTCCTGTCGTACTTCTCGGCGAGCCCGGCGACGACCTCGTCGCCGAACACGTCCGTCCGCGCGAGCGGCGCCGCGGCCTCGATCACGGTGTCGGACTCGCGGCAGTAGTCGACGAGGTCGGCCCGCTGGAAGTACGGGTGGAACTCGATCTGGTTCACCGCGATCGGCACGTCCGAGACGTGGTGCGCGCAGCTCAGCTGGTAGGCGCTGAAGTTCGAGACGCCGACGTCGCGGACGAGTCCCCGGTCGCGGAGCTCCGCCATCGCCCGGAGGGTCTCGCGCAGCGAGATGGCCGGGTTGGGCCAGTGGACGAGGTACAAGTCGAGGTAGTCGGTGCCGAGCCGTTCGAGCGACGCCTCGCAGGAGGCGATCAGCGACTCGTAGTTGAGGTTCTTCGCGAGCACCTTCGAGGTGAGGAACACCTCGTCGCGGTCGTACTCCGCGAGGACGTCGCCGATGACCTCCTCGTTGCGATACCCCTCTGCGGTGTCGATGTGCGCGTAGCCGGCGTCGAGCGCCGCGCGGACGCTCTCGGCCGTCTGCTCGTCGTCGAGGTCGTACGTGCCCAGTCCGAGCGCCGGCAGCTCGGCGCCGCTCGGGAGCGTCTTCGTTGGAACGGTCACACGCCACGGGTTCGCCGGATCGCCGATTGAAACTACCGGTCGGGGAACCCCGGCACCGTTCGATCCCCAGCGGTCGCGTGACCGTATTTAAAGAAAATGAGCTGAGACGACGATCGCTTATAAAATACGACGATAGCTTATAAACGACGATGCGGTGGCGCGCGCCTGCGAGCGCCCCTCGGGGCGCGAGGAGCGCGTGCGAGGGAGGCGGCGGGCCGGCGCGGCTCGGCCCGCGCCGGGCCGTCCGCCGAGGCTGGGGAGGCGTGAGGTGCGGTTGCGGTGCGGTCCGGGTGGGACTCAAAAGAGCAGCCGCGAAGACGAAGCCTGACGACGCAAGGACCGCAAGGAGCGAGCAACGCGAGCGACTGAGGACCGCGGCGAGTCACGCGAGTCTTCGCGGCTGGGGCTTTGGCAGTGTTTACTATCGTTTTGCAATCAATCGCTTATAAACGAGCGGCCGGAAACTCGAACGTTATCACGGCAGTACCGACGACATCCATTTATAAATGATCGATCGCGACCTCGCACTCTTTATCAATCGAACCGCGCCCACCCACCTCGTGACCCCCTTCAGCGACGTGGCCCGCGCGGCTTACTGCCCGCGACAGCTCTACTACGCCCGCCGCGAGGACGACCGGGCGGTCCCGCCGGACGCCCGCGCCCGGATCGACCTCGCCTACCGCTACCCCGCGCTCGCCGACGCGCCGGACGCAACCCTCCGGCGGCTCCCGATCCGTCGCTCGCCGGCCGCGTACCGCCGGAACCTCGACCGGCTCCGCGAGCG